>WQSQ01000055.1 GCA_009787775.1 Treponema sp. | reverse complement strand
TTTTCACCAAGGCAAGCGAAGCGATGAAAATGGCGCAGATTGAAGAGCGCAACGCTGTTACCAACCAGGAGATGCGCACCGCCTTCGGAGATCTCACCGACCATATGAGGGATTTGCGCCGCCGCCACTTTTTCATGCCGCCCCTTACAGAAGCCGAATGGGTCTCCCTGGGTATGAGACTCCCCGACAACACCCCCACGCACATCGGCCCTCCGACAAGCGTCGTCACCGCCGAAATCACCTATCCCCATAAAAACGCGCTCTCCCTTTTCATCACCCCCATTGACGGCCACCGCTACGACGAAAGGGCCGACTGGGGCTTCCGCATCTACTTCGGCGTCCTCCCTCCGAACATGAACGGCATCACCGAAGAGATGATGATCGAGCGCCAATACCTTCGCCGCGTGCCTGTCAACCCCGAAGAATTGACGGCCAGCCACTTCACCCGCCGCAAGCGCGACCTAATCGAGTTCCCCTACGACAACTCAGGCAAGCAGTGCTTCATCTGCGTCCGCTACGAAAACAGTAAAGGCGACAAAGGCCCGTGGGGCCCGATGAGTAATTCGTTCATCCCTTAAGCGGGTTTATGGCTCGAATCTTGCCGCTACAGGAATCCTCACCAGATTGATAAAATGTCCCGGGTAGCGGTTCCGGAAGGCCGCGAATGAGGTTTCTGCGGCGCTTTCAAAGACCGCGATTTTAAAGTCGCCGTATTCGTCAAAATACGGGAAAAGGGCTGCTACATGGTAATACTGGCGAAGGCGGGGGGTTCCGGTCGGGGAAGAGGGTGTCGCTATCTCGTTGCTTATCGCGGCAAGGTAAAAACTGAAAGGGTCGTTAACAGCGAGCGTGTACAAAAGCGGATGCAGGCCTTCGATGTTGTATCCAGCTTCATTCATGAAGCCGGGATATGATTTAGTAGTACTCACATTATTTTGATTTACTGTCAGAAGGGAAAAACTGTCGACCCGGACTTCAAACTCATCAAGGACACCGTAGGAAGGCGACCTAAGGCTCTTGTTTGCCTGGTAGGCAAGGTTTCTGATCCAGTCAAGACCGAAGAAGACGTCCCGGCTTTCTTCCCAAAGCTCTGTAAATGAAGAGCCGCGCTGCCCGAACGGAGCTTTAAGCGGCGCGATGGAAAGTCTCTGTCCTGTTACGGGGCGGATAATTCCGTCGATTAGCCACTTTAAAAACCCTGAGCAGTTAAGGCCGGGCTGCGTGTTCTGCGGCAGCATGGTATTAATAAAGACATAATTTCCGTTTTCATCAATCGCGCCGTCATCAGCGAAACGCAGTCCAGCAATAGAGGAGCGGATCTGGTTTATAAGTCTTAGGCTGTCTCTGTAATTTGCCGGTTCAACTTCAAAGTAGCGGACAGGGAACTTTTCATTTACAAGTCTCAGGATATCTTTCAGCTGCATGGTATACAAGCGTTCAAAAGTGACAGGGACTGTTATTGAACGGGCGACATAGGCGCCGTAAAGAATTACGTCCATGTAACATTTATCATTGTCAAACGGACGGAACTGGATGTGCATGTTTTGATCGCTTCGCAAATATATTCTGATCTCTGTCGCAGCCCCTGTATCCTTGCGCCTTGTAAGCATCCATGACCCTTGCGCCCACCCGGGAAAAGTCCCTGTTCCCCTGCGGGATACGGCAGCTCTTGTGTCAGTAGCGTTATTGCCTCTCATTAGTTCCCGCGCGAGAATAACCCTGAATACGTCTCTTCCTTCCTGAACACTGACTTGTACCATTTCTCCTGTTTCCAGCAATTCAATACGCGGCTTTTGTGCCAGCACCCTGTTGGGAGCTTCAATCATCCACGCGTCTTTCAGATTTGCTCTTAAAATAGAATCATCAGAGATTCCAGAAATGGGTAAATCAAGAGCGTAAACGCTGAAAACATTTATAAAAATAACAAAAATAACAGGAATTCTTAACATATTAGCTTTTATTATCGGTTTTCTTTTGATATAATTTGAGTTATGAGACTATACAGCCGTGGTCAGGTTTTATTCTTTTCTCTGATAAGCGCGTGTTTTGTTCTGCTTCTCGCTGTCGGTTTTGGCTTATTAAAGCCTTTTGGATCAAACACAAACATCGAACCTGTTTCTTTTCAGGCAGCTGAAAATCAAATAAGCGAATTTGTCCTGCAGCAGTCTGAATACAAGGCGCTGAATACCGCTGATTTAATAGCTTATTCCGAAGATGAGCGGGTTAATATTTCCCTTTATGAGCGGCTAAACGCCGCTGTTGTGAATATCACTACAGAAATAATGGCAATAAACTGGTTTTTAGAACCAGTTCCGCAGGAAGGCAGTTCCGGCTCCGGCTCCATCATTGATACCCGCGGCTATGTTCTAACCAATAACCATGTTATAGAAAACGCGCACAGAGTGTTTATCAATCTTGCTGACGGCTCCCAGTTTGAAGGAGAAGTTATCGGCGTTGATTCGGAAAATGACCTTGCTGTTTTAAAATTCAGTCCGCCGAACGGGATGGAACTGATTACAATACCGTACGGAGACTCTTCCAACCTTAAAGTAGGGCAGAAGGTATTGGCAATCGGCAATCCTTTCGCGCTTGAACGTACATTAACAGTCGGGATTGTTTCCGGTTTGGGACGGCCCATACAGACATCCAGAAACAGAATTATCCGCGACATGATTCAAACTGACGCATCCATTAACCCCGGCAATTCAGGCGGCCCGCTTCTTGATACCCAAGGCAGGATGATTGGAATCAACACAATGATTTATTCCACATCAGGCGGATCTGTCGGTATCGGCTTCGCTGTCCCCGTTAATACTGCCAAACGCGTCGTAAACGAACTGATCCAGTTCGGCAAGGTACGCCGCGGCTGGATAGACGCGACAGTTGTTCAGCTTTTCTCAAGCCTTGTCCGTTACGCAAGACTGCCTGTTGAATCCGGCCTTCTTGTTTCCCGTACAACAAGGGGTGGCCTCGCCGAAAGAGCCGGCCTGCGTCAGGGAACAGAACCCGTACAATACGGCCGAAGCGTAATCTATCTTGGAGGCGATATTATAACTGCCGTTAACGGAATTAAGACGAATACCCTTGCCGACTATTATGCCGCTCTTGAAGCCAATAAACCAGGCGATGTGGTAACAGTCGAAATAATCCGCGGCGGGCGCACAAGCACATTACAAATAACGCTGGTTGACAGGGAAGAGACGATGAATTAGGAGAGCTGAGGTTTTTGGGCAGCTTCGATCTTATTTATCATCGGATGCTGCTTCTCTTGCTGTTAGTATACGGGTTTTTTCACTAAATTATTAAAAATCTTTCTATAAGTGTACATTTTTTATTGACATTAAATTAAAAACATGCTAGAAAAAAATTAGATTTGGGAGGATCAATGATAGGAAGAACGATAGTTCTTTTGCTGCTCATCATTGTTTTATCTATAGGCGGCATTGTTTGGTTTGATTTTCTTAATATAATTGACGCTAAAGATCTGCTCGCTCCTGTTATGAGATTCCTTCCGTTTATTCCCGGAGAAACTAGAACCCAGACTACGTTAGGTGACGATGAGCTGATTAATCTTGACGCCGAACGGCTGGCGGTTCGGCTTGAAGCTCTTCAGCTGCGGAATATGGAAATTGATACACAGAAGAGGGATTTGGAAATCCTCCACGGGGAAATCCTGCAAATGGCGCAAGTCTTGGAAGATAGGCAGAGCGCTCTCGATGACCGGGAAAATTCCCTAAGAGCTCAGGCTTTAGATGCCGAAAATAAAGACAGGAATGTCGAGCAAAACGCCAGGTATCTGACAGGCATGCCGCCGCAAAGCGCGGTGAACATTATTGCCGCTCTGGATGACCAGGACGCTATCGACGTAATCCGGAAGACTGAGGAAATTGCCCAGGCTGAAGGAACAGCATCTATTGTTTCTTACTGGTTCTCTCTTATGAATCCTGATAGGGCGGCTGAACTGCAGAGAAAAATGGCAGGCCGCCCAACCAGTTTATAAGTAATTAATTCACACCTTCCGGAAACCTGATCACTTATCAAGCAGGGAGCGAGGTCAGGCACACTTCTTTCTAAAGGAGGCCGGTCGGTGATAGCCATTACCACCTACTCAGATCAAATCCCTGTCGATTTAGTTTCAAATGAGCCGCCGCAGCAAGCAATGTCACAGGTAAATGAAGACGATGAAGAAGAGCAATCGGATTTTGCGCTGCTTCTTGCCGGTTTATTGCAGGATGTTCAGTTAGCGGAAGTATCCGAAAATGATTCAGAACAGGACGCGTTGGCAGCGGAAAAAATCAAAGACGAAAACAGACTCAATATCTATACAAATGAAATTGAGAGAAACGCCTCATTAAAAACCTTCGCCGAGATTAACGGGCAGAAAGGCGCTGGTCTTGATTCGGCGGATACGGATATTGATCCGATTGATGCCGCACTTGACAGTAAACATCAGAATATTCTGAGTGCGGATCATTTGTTTAACAGCTCCTTTAATTTTGATGATGCAAACGAAGATACAGAAATTTTTCAGCTTAGAGAAGAATTCTTTCAGGAATCAGGCGCGCAAAATTCAGAAGACCTTGCAGAACTTGCGTCAGCTAATACTGATTTATTAACGAAAGATCGCTTGGCAAAAGAGATTTCATCTACAGAAAACTTTTCAAGGGAATCGGCTTTCATTTCCGCCAAAGCGCAAAATGACGCTGTCCTTCAATCTCATACCGCGTCTGAACTGGCGGCAAAGCAAAAAGTTGACGAAGCTGCCTCTTTGGCGGAGAAGAAGGCCAATGCCGCAAAAGAAAGCCAGTCATCCGCCTTTGCCGCGCTAGGCAAAAACGAAAAAGCCGAGAGGCTATCCGCCGGAAACAGGGCAGGCGAAGACAATAGCGCTTCTTTTAACAGGCAGGGCGGCAATCCGGGGAAGCTTGACGAATACCGCAGAGGACTTCGCAGAGACAAAGTGTCTTTTGAAGTTCGCGATCTTCGCACTGCAGCGAATGTCACAAACAATTCAGGGGGTTCGCCCGTGTTAGCTGATACATCTGCAGGACGCGTATCCGGAGCGTCTGTTCAGGAAATATCCCTTGATTTGCGCATGCCGGATTATTCGCAGCAAACGGCGGGACAAAGTCCGCAGGCACAGATAACTTGGGATGTAAAGGCTCCTGCGGCGCTTGAGAACATGCTCGCAAGGGAGCTTCATAATAATTTTAACGGTGATATTGTCCGTCATGCGTCAATGATTCTCCGCAACGGAGGGGAGGGTATTATCCGCCTTTCTCTTCATCCTGAAACCCTTGGAAATGTAAAGATACACCTTAAAATGGCCGAAAACAAGATTACAGGTTTCGTCGAAGTTGAAAGCAGTGAAGCCATGAATGCTTTCCGTAGGGAAATTGCCTCTCTGGAACAGGCTTTCAGGGAACAGGGATTTGCGGAAGCATCTCTTGATTTATCATTGGCAGCAGACGGAGCCGGCGCGGACAGGCAGGAATTTGAAGGTCCTTCCTTTGCCGCAAAGACGGCAGCCTCCGGTTATGAAGAATCATATGAACAGGAAACAGCGCCCATTGTTGATGTCTTTTTTGGACGGCAAACGGGCTCCGTAAATATGCTTGCCTGATTCAATCAGGTAAAAAAATGGGCGTTAATGCCCGGGAGAATGTATGGATATTTTATCAAAGCCGATGATGAGTTCGAATGAAATAAACGAACTTGACAAATTTGTCCGCGATTACAACATGAGTTTAAATCCGACACGGCAGCCTCAGCAGGAACTAGGTAAGGATGATTTTTTAAAACTTCTTATTACCCAGCTTTCATATCAGGACCCTACCGCTCCGATGGATGACAAACAGTTCATCGCACAGATGGCGCAGTTTTCCACCCTGGAACAAATGACGGCAATGGCGAGCGATTTTAACAAACTTACGTCAATGTTAATGGGGAACGAGGCGTCAGGATCACTTGGAAAAAATGTTGAGATACTTGAAGGCGATAAAGTTATTCAAGGGACGGTACAGGCGATTACAAGGGGAGGAGTGCCGCAAATTTTGGTAAACGGTGATTTCTACAGCTGGGAGAATGTAGTCAAGGTTTTTGCGAACGAATAGGAGGAATATAAATATATGATGCGGTCATTGTTTGCCGGAGTATCCGGACTTCAGAATCATCAGACAAGAATGGACGTTATTGGTAATAATATTGCCAATATCAATACATATGGTTTTAAACGGGGGAGAGTCAATTTTCAGGATATTCTCTATCAGCAGCTGCAGGGCGCGGCTCGTCCTACAGAATCGCTCGGAGGCGTAAATCCGAAAGAAGTCGGTCTTGGAATGTCGATTGCCTCAATAGACACAATTCACAATCAGGGAAGTTTGCAAACGACAGGTGTCCAGACGGACCTCGCTATTGACGGCAACGGTTTTTTCATTCTTGACGATGCCGGTACTCAGCTTTATACAAGAAACGGTGCTTTCTCGGTTGACTCAGAGGGCGTTTTGGTAAATCCCGCGAACGGAATGAAAGTGCAGGGTTGGATGGCGCAGGAAATCGGAGGTTCCGTATTTCTGGATGTTTCAGCTCCTGTAGGACAAATTAATATTCCCGTCGGCGGGAAAGACCCTGCAAGCGCGACTACGATTGTTAACTTTGCGTGTAATCTTGACAAGCGCCTTCCGGAATTAACGGAAAATCCGACAGAGGATGAAATAAGGCGCGCTACATGGTCAACAACGATTAAAGTATATGACTCCTTCGGCGAAGCGCACGATTTGCAAGTTCAGTTTCAAAAGGTGCCGGGAACCCCGAATACATGGAACGCAATAGTTGCCGTAAACCCGCAAGCGGATGTTCCGACAAACGCGACTATCGGTTTCGGTGATGTAGCGCCGGCTGTGGACGGGCCCAATACCTTTACAGTAACATTTTCGAATAACGGAACTTTGCTTTCCGCCGAAGACGGAGACGGCAACATATCAGGCGCTTCAGGCTCTGTGCAAATGTATGTCGCGTTCGATGTGCCGAATACCACCGCCAATGAGGATGGCACCCAGGTAAGGCAGGAGTTCATTCTTAATCTTGGGCAGGTCGGCGGATTCACCAATTCAATCACCCAGTACGCTGAAGAAAGCTCAAGCAAAGCGGTTGAGCAGAACGGACGCACCATGGGTTATCTTGAGACTTTCAAGTTTGATCAATCGGGAAATATTACCGGTGTTTATACAAACGGTACAACAAGATTGCTGGGCCAGGTAGCGATGGCAAGTTTTACAAATCAGGGCGGCCTTGAAAAAGTAGGAGATAACGCGTTCAAGGTTTCTAATAACTCAGGACTTGCGAATATCGGTCCTTCCGGAGTTGCAGGAAAAGGCAGTATAATTCCCGGCACATTGGAAATGTCCAATGTTGACATGGCGGATCAGTTTGTAGACATGATCGTAACCCAGCGCGGTTTCCAGGCTAACTCGCGTACAATACAGACAGCGGATCAGCTGCTGCAGGAATTGCTGACGCTCAAGAGGTAAGGAGTAAATAGGGATCGGGTCATCCTTGATTCTCTGATACAGTTATGATAAAAGTAACCAGGCTTGACGGGAAAGAGTATTATATAAATCCGCATCAAATTGAATGTATTGAAGTGCGTCCCGATACAACGCTTGTGATGTTTTCAGGTAAAGTATATATAGTCCGAGAAGAAGCGGACGATGTATTGGAAAAAATTGTAACCTACCGCAAACGGTTAGGCCCGTTTGTGGTACAGGAGTGAAAGTATGGATCTGGCTTCGATTGTCGGCTTAGTCGGCGCTTTCGGTATGGTTATTTTTACCGCTATCTCTACAGCAGGAAGCATAGTAGGTTTAACCCGTCTTTTGAACCTTCCGTCTTTCGCGCTTGTTGTTGTTGGTTCTTTTTTCGCGGTTATGGTAGCTAATAAATGGAATGTTTCACTTGGTATTTTCGGCGCAATTAAACGAACTTTCAGCATACCGGCGTTTAATGAAGCGGCAATAATTCAGAAGCTTGTAGCCTTTTCGGAAAAAGCCCGCCGTGAGGGTCTTTTGGCACTGGAAGACGAGCTTGAAGACCTTGAGGACGAGTTCATGAAAAAAGGACTTCGCCTTGTTGTTGACGGAACAGATGCTGTAATTATCCGCGATCTTCTGGAACTGGAAGTAACGCAGATGCAGATCCGCCATGGTATCAATCACGCTCTTTTAATGACATGGGCAGGCGGCGCTCCTGCTTTCGGAATGATGGGAACGGTTATCGGTCTTGTTAACATGTTATCAAACCTTGATGACAAATCTTCAATCGGCCCGAACATGGCGATGGCGCTTATTACAACGCTTTACGGTTCTTTGATTGCAAACGTAACTGTCGCGCCATGGAGCGTTAAATTAAAAGGGCACTCCACATCTGAGGGCGCTGTAAAGGAAATGATTATTGAAGGAGTCCTTTCTATTCAGGCAGGCGATAATACCCGTATTCTGGCAATGAAATTACTTGCATATCTTGAACCTGCTGTAGCCAAGACGATGTCAGCAGAATTGCTTAAGGACTAGTTCAAGGACTGATGGATGGCAAAAAAGAAAAAGCAGGATGAACTAAAAGCGCCTGATTGGATGACAACGTATTCGGACATGATTACGCTGTGCCTGTGTTTCTTTATAATTATGTTTAATCCTGATGAAATAACCCAAGCGCAGCTTGATGCAATATCCGAATCAATGAGGCAGGCAAGCGTCGGTTCGTCGCCCGGAGGTCTTACAGTATCTGCGGGCCGGGCTGCTGATTTAGGCAATACAATTATGTCCCTGCCTTCAATGGAACAGGGCCGTGTTATGGGAAACGCCATGCGCAGGGCTGTTTCCCTTTTTTCTCCTGAAATACGTTCCAATATCATTAAAATTACTCATGATGAACGGGGCCTTGTTATAACCCTTGCAGGAGACGCTTTTTTTAATTCAGCCAGCGCGCGCATCAACGTTGAAGAAACAAGAGACATACTTCTTCGCATTGGTACATATCTCAATTCCCCCGAACTGGCTGGCAGAAAATTCAGGATAGAAGGCCATACAGACGCGATTGATGTTGATCCAGCCGGCCCCTGGGAAGACAACTGGCAGCTTTCGGTAGAACGTTCAAGGGCGATATTGCGCTACTTGTGCGCCCTCGGTTTAAATGAGAATAATTTCCAAATCGCAGGCTTTGCTGCAACAGTCCCCGTATCATCCAACGACACCCCCGAAGGCCGCGCTAACAACCGCAGGGTAGATGTAATTATCCTTGACGCGGGACATCTGTAAAAAGACTGACACACCTTTAGTCCGTGCCGGTTCATTATTTTTATATCTTTTTTGCTTGTTGCTCCGCCAATACCGATATATGATTATACGAAGGAGCATTTAATGAAATTGATTTTTTTAGGCCCTCCTGGTGCGGGCAAAGGTACTTTGGCGCTAAAAGCTGTCGAGATATTAAAAGTTGAACAAATCAGTACAGGTTCCATTTTTCGCGCCGCAATTGCTGCAAAAAGTCCATTGGGTGTTAAGGTAAAAGAGATAATTGATTCTGGGAAACTGGTGGATGATGACACTACAATTGCGCTTGTAAAGGAGCGTCTTGCAATGGATGATGTTCAGAAAGGTTATATACTCGACGGCTTCCCGCGTACCATTGTGCAGGCGCAGGCGCTGGATACATTCTCTGTTGTAGAAAAAGTTATTAACTTTGATATTCCTGATTCCGGCGTTCTGGAGCGCCTTGGCGGTCGGCGTGTTTGCAGAAAATGCGGATATAATTTCCATTTGATTTTTAACAAGCCTGCAAAAGAAAATATATGCGATCATTGCGGCGGAGAGATATATACCCGCGATGATGACAGACCTGAGGCTGTCCAGAAACGGCTTGAAGTCTACCGCAAACAGACAGCGCCATTGATTGATTTTTACCGTAACAGGGGATTGCTTCAGGACATTGACGCAAGGCCAATGGTAGACGAAATTGTAGTGAACTTTAAGAAAGCGCTTGGGATTTAGTTCATTTATAACAAATTGACCGGAAAAGTATCCATAACAATAGGCGGTTATTAAAGCTTATTTCTTTAATTGATTAAGCTCATCGTGTATATTCTGCACAATCTCTACTACGGCTTTGTTCAGATCGATCATGCGGTTTTCTTTTTCCCTTCGGTGTTTTATTTCTGCTTTTTTATTAGCAATCCCTTTCTCTCCGATAATAACGCGCCACGGGATGCCCGTAAGGTCAGCATCGTTGAATTTAACTCCGGGGCGCTCGTCACGATCGTCAAGGAGAACATCAAACCCCGCTTTTGTTAACTCATTCGCAAGCTGATCCGCTCTCCTTTTAACTTCTCCGCTGTATTTAATAGGAATTATTATTATGTGAAACGGAGCTACCGACGCAGGCCATATAATTCCGGCGTCATCATGATGCTCCTCTATAACAGAAGCAAGAGCGCGATCAATGCCGATGCCGTAGCATCCCATAATCGGTTTTTGGTTTTTGCCGTTTTCATCAAGGTAGGTTACGTTCATTGAGCTGGTGTATTTGCCGCCAAGTTTAAAAATATGTCCAAGCTCATTGCCCGTCTTTGTATACAATTCGCCGCCGCAAAGAGGACAGCGGTCACCCGATTTTACCGTGCGGATATCTTCGATCATCCAGGAAGTAAAATCCCTGCCGTACGCCACGTGATTAAAGTGAGTATCTTTTTCCAGCGCGCCTGTTATTGCGTCATTCATTGCGCTGACGCTTTTGTCGATAATTACCGGAAGGTCGGTTAATCCGATAGGGCCAGCGAATCCGACAGGCGCGTTTGTAAGGCGGACAACATCAGCATCACATGCGAGAACTGCTTCGCTTGCTTTTAAAACGGCTGCAAGTTTTACCTCGTTTACATCAAGGTCGCCTCTTATAACAGCTGCGAAAAACGCTTCGGGGTAAACTAAAGGCGCGTCTTTTGAAGGTTTACTCCGTTTAAGCGCAGCGCAGCCTGGAGCGGAAGACAGATCAAGCTCAATGTTGACGGCGCGGTAAATAAGCGTCTTCATGAATTTGTTCGGCTGTATTTTAAAGGAGGCGCAAAGCTCGTCAATTGTTCTTAAGTCCGGAGTGTCAATCTTCTCATAAGGCGGGGTGTCCGCGGCGGCTTCCATTGATTCTGATAAAGCATAGTCTGCGGCACAGGAAGCTTTTTCCGCATTGGCGGCGTAATCGCAGCTCCTGCAGAGAATAAGCGTATTGTCGCCGATTTCGCTCTCTACCATAAACTCTTCGGAGCCGCTTCCGCCCATTGCGCCTGAGTCAGCTTTTACGGGGATAACCGTAAGCCCGCACCTTTTAAAGATACGCCTGTAAGCGTGTCCAATTGCCTGGTAGGTCTCGTCAAGACTTGCTTCATCCGTATGGTAGGAATACGCGTCTTTCATTACAAACTCGCGGCTTCTCATTACCCCGTAGCGGGGCCGTATTTCATCGCGGAACTTTGTGTTGATCTGGTACAGCGTGAGCGGAAGCTGCCTGTAGCTTGATAGCTCATCGCGGACGATAGCGGTAAATGCCTCCTCGGCGGTGGGTGAGACAACAAAATCATTTTCTAGTCTGTTCTTTAAGCGAAGGAGGGATTCACCGAATAAATCCCATCGGCCGGATTCCTTCCATAATTCGCCTGGAACAATAACAGTCGGTTTCATTTCAAGTGCGCCGACAGCGTCCATTTCTTCTCGGACAATCTTTTCCACCTTTCTGAAAGAGCGAAGACCGAGCGGCAGGTATGCGAAAAGCCCGTTCGCGAGCTTTCGGATTAAACCCGCGCGGAACATCAGTCTATGGCTTACGATAACCGCGTCCGCAGGCACTTCCCTTAGTGTCGGTATAAATGCATGAGAATAATTCATATCAGGCGTTCCTCACACGGTAACCTATTGTATTTTGAGACATCATACTGTTTCTGCGTCACATAAGGAATAAAATTAGCCATTTCCGGCATAAATTCCCCACCAATTCCCTGAACGCAGTATACATTAAAAGATATCTGCGTGTATAGCACGTATTGTACAAGGTTTGGCGGATGATCACGGCTCCAGGTTTATGAGTGTTTTGCCGCTGAGCTCTGGAAACTTCGTTGAGAGAATCCCACACTACCCATTTAAACACCAATGGTTCGAATATCTTCATTCCGCTGTTATATCATACCCCTTAGGCAACCTTGAAGCGCGAAACTTCCCCGACAAGAATATCGATATTTTCCCGGTTATTCCTGCTGATATCGTTTACCTGATTCACCGTTACATTTATTTTCTCTGTTCCAGACGCCATTTCGTTTACTCCCGCGGATATTTCTTTGGTATCGAGTTCAAGGCTTTCGCCTTCCTTAATGACCTGATTGCTGGCCTTTAACATTTCTGTGGAGCCGCCTTTTACCTTTTGGGTTATATCGTTTACTTCGCTTATGGCCTGGAGCACCAGTTTGCTTCCTTCTCCCTGTTCCTCCATTGCGCTGCGGATATTGTC
>WQSQ01000054.1 GCA_009787775.1 Treponema sp. | reverse complement strand
TGGAAAAATAAATATATTTGTAAAAGAATTTATAGAAATATTTTGTAATAAAGATGGCTCAATAGAATGGGAAAAATTAGTAAAATACAATTCAGGCAAATAAAAATGGCAGCACTTTCAATAACGAATATGAAGAAAAAGTTCAGTTACGCATAACAAATTCTGCGCAAGCAGGATAATACAACTAATACTTTACACCTTTTGCAATTATTTATATGATATAGGAAAATGCCTGAATCAATAAACTTACTTACCGGAAAATCCGGAAATCTAAATACTTCAAAAAGAAAGCTTGCATTTAAAACGGACTCTAATAAGGAACACTCAGAAGATTTATATGAAAATCAAAATTTTTTGACAGAGCAGATAATTACTTACATAGGAAACAAGCGTTCTCTTTTAGATTTTATTACAAGCGGTATCCAAATTGTTCAAAATAAGCTCAGTAAGGAAAAATTAGATATTTTTGATGTTTTCACCGGTTCAGGTATTGTCGCCCGTCATTGTAAACAGTTTTCCCATTCCCTTTTTATAAATGATTTAGAACAATATGCCGCTGTTACCGGAGAATGCTATCTATCAAATAAAAATGAATTGAATATGCCGGTTTTAGAAGATATCTATAATGGACTTTTGGCAGACATAGAAAATAATCCATTAAGAGAAGGAATAATTACAAAACTATATTCCCCTAAAGACGATAATGATATAAAAAAGGACGAGAGAGTTTTTTATACACGCAGAAATGCAATGTATATTGATACCATGCGTAATAACATTCAATCTGTTCCATTGAGATATCAAAAATATTTTCTTGCTCCTTTAATGGCAGAAGCATCTGTTCACGCAAATACTTCTGGTGTATTTAAAGGATTTTATAAGAATAAAGAAACTGGTTTGGGACAATTCGGAGGCAGCAACAGCGACGCCCTATTTCGCATCAAAGGAAATATTAATTTACCATTTCCTGTATTCAGTAATTTTAATTGTAATTATAATATTTACAACGGCGATTCAAATCAAATTATAAAAGAACTGCCTGAAGTAGATTTAGCATATTTAGATCCGCCATATAACCAGCACCCATACGGCTCAAATTATTTTATGCTTAACTTGATTCTTGAAAACAAATGCCCGGAAAATATAAGCAATGTTTCAGGAATACCGGGTAACTGGAATCGTTCTGCATATAATAAAAAACAGAATGCTTATTCTGCATTGTCTGAACTAGTGGAAAATATTAAAGCAAAATTTATTATTATTTCGTTTAATTCAGACGGTTTTATTTCTCTTGATGAAATGAAAGTATGTTAAATAAAATTGGAAAGGTACAAGTATTGGAAACATCATATAATACATTCCGCGGCTGCCGTAATCTTACAAATCTTGCTGAAAAAGGCGATCGTAATATTCACGTTACAGAATACCTGTATTTGTTGGAGAAATAAACAAGGCATATAAATAAAACAAAGGCAATGCATAAGCCGCGCGTGCGGCGTATGTTTTAACATTCCTTAAGTTAGCAGGCTGTTTATATATCTATTCGCCTAACTCAAAGCGCCATAAGCCGATCTTACCGTGAAACACCAGATAAAGGTCATGCACACCGCATATTTTTTCCATTTGACATTCAACGTACCCCCATGAAGGAAGCCTTCTGTAGCTTGTTTCAGGGAGCGGATAAAATGATATATCTCCGGTGTTTGGGATTTCAATTGAACCTGCAAGAAAACCGTCAGGAGAGTCGAGGCGAATTTCAAGGCGGCAGTTATATCTGCCCTGGACAATTGCTGAAAAGCGGGAGACGCTTGAGGCGAAATCCAAAGAAAAAAAATGAATCCAGCCACCGTCTGTTTTATTAAATACAGCGGGAATTCCGCTGCCGCGTTTTTCATGCAGATAACATGAGCAGTAGTTGTCAAAACTTTGCGCGTAAATTTGATTGTTTTCTATTGCGTTATTCTGTGCGCCGGATTCAGGCGGCAGCGCGATTTTTCTGGGAAGAGGATTTTCTCCTTATAACATTAAAACCGCCTGAAAGGCGAATGTCCAAAGAAGACGCGCCTATTAATACAGAGCAGTAACCGGATTCAATAATAAAACAATTTTTAAAACTGTCCCATATGGAAAGTTCGTTTACCTGCAGTTCAAATGTAATGATTTTTTCTTCGCCTGACGTAAGTGACAGACGGGAAAATCCTTTCAATGTTTTTAACGGACGGTAGAACGAAGAACCTGAAAAAGTAATATACATTTGCGGAACTTCTTCCGAAGATACAGAACCTGTATTTTTCAAATTAAATGTTACATTAACAATTTCATCTTTATTCACCGCTGTTTTATCAATCTTTAACTGAGAATACTCAAAGCCGACATATGAAAGACCGTGTCCGAACGGCCACAGCACCTTTCCGGAAAAATATTGATATGTAGATGCGCCTTTTTGAATATCGTATTCCATGATTTGCGGAAGCTGTTTTTCATTTTCATACCATGTAAGGGGAGTCCTTCCCGCGGGAGAAGAGCCGCCGCTTATTATGTTCGCAATACCGTTTCCTGTTTCCTGAATACCGTGCGCCATCCATAAAATCGCCGGAACTTTTTTCGCGATCTCTTTGCAGGAATAAGGATAACCTGAAAGCAGTACCAATATCGTTTTTGGATTTATTTCTGCTGTCCTGCGGATTAATTCCTCCTGGCGCGCGGGCAGATTTAAACCAGGACGATCTACACATTCGCGTCCGTTAATCATGGGATCGTTGCCTGCAAATATAATTACATGTCCCGCTTTCGAAGCGGCTTCGCACGCTGACGCAAGACCGTCTTTTTCAATTTTCATTCGGAATAATTCTCCGTTAGCTGCAATAGGATCATCATGCTGAATTACAGGAACATTGGTTTCCCTGAAAGCGGCGCACCTGTTGTCGTGCGTTTTTAAAAGAACATCTCCGCCTTCCTGCGGAACTATATTAAAAAGTGTAAAACCGAACCATCCCAGATTGTTTATCCCATCTGCTGTAATTGTAAATTCTGTCCGCGTATTGGAAGGCATCGCTTCCGGCGGAACCGGCTCTTTGCGCGGAGGGACAACTTCCCGTCTTCCGTAACAACCCTGAAGCATCAGTCCGCTTTCAACATCGGTAAATGTTTTTGCGCCCCATCCCCAGTCTTCCATATAAAACCGCGTCGCGTTTTCACCTAACGATCCGGCTGCCAGTGTTTTTCTTGTTTTCTCTGGAGAGCTAATTGAATTACCGGTATTACCGCTTCCTTTTACATCAATTAGTATTAATGGTCTTCCGTCTTCTGTTGTAAATGAAACGATATCGCGGCAGTCGGTATATTCTATTTTATCGCCGTAAATTTCTTTAAGGCCGTTTAAAGGCGTACTAGAATACGCAGGGCGGCCTGAGTACCAGTCAAGATGCAGATCATCCGCTAGGAGGCTCATTACCGCGATTGTTTCATTAATCGTTCCGGGCCGCAGCGGAAGAATCGTGTTATCATTTTTCAGCAATACAACTGATTTTTTCACCGCTTCCAGCGCGAGTTCTTCCTTCATTGAATCGGTTTCATTAAATTCCTCGAATGGACAAAGTTCCGGCGGATCAAACTGACCGAAACGAAACCTGACTGTAAGGATTCTTTCCAGATGTTCGTCTAGGTCTGCCTCGCAAATTAAATTTCTTTCCAGCGCTTCTTTTGCCGCGGATATAATTCCCTCCGGCATATCTGTCATATTATCAGCGCCGTTTTTGAGCGCGGCGGCAAGAGTTTCTCCGTGCGTTTCAAAATAATGATGAAGATCAACAGTATGCAGAAAATCACCGCCGTCTGTTACCATATGGCCTTCAAAACCCCAATCGTTTTTTACGGTTTCTTTCAGTAGCGGATGCAGCATCATGGGAATGCCGTTTACTTCGTTGTAAGCTGTCATCATGGACGTGGCTCCGGCGCGCTGGATGGCGTTTTTAAAAGGAACAAGATAATATTCATGCATCATGCGCGCTGGAATAGAACATGAACATACGCAACGGTTTTCCTCGTTGTTATTCGCAAAAAAATGCTTTGGGCCGCAGCTTGCGCGCAGGTAGAAAGGATCGTCTCCCTGAACGCCTTTAATGTATTCGCATGAAAGTTCGCTTGTAAGGAAAGGATCTTCCCCGTAACCTTCCTCGGTGCGGCCCCAGCGCGGATCGCGTTCAAGATCAATTGTCGGAGACCAGACTTCAAGGCCGCGTTTACGGCTGTTGGCTTTATAATAAACTCGCGCTTCGGTGCCCACAACTTTTCCGATTCTGCGCATAAGGTCCCTGTCCCATCCTGCAGCAAGTCCTATTGTTTGCGGAAAAGTGGTATTTTTTCCTTCCCTGTTAACAAAGCCGTGCGCTCCTTCTCCGCCGAAACTCCACTCAGTGATGCCAAGCCGCTCAACAGCATGATTATGCGTTGGAATAAAACCGATTTTTTCGTCAATTGTAAGTCTTGAAATTAAGTCTTTAATTCGTTCTTTCAGTGGTAATTTCGGATCATAAAACGGATACATCATATTTATAATGATAGTATAAAAACAATCGAACTTGCGGCGGCTATATATTTGCCTTCTCCTGAATTGAAAATACCGGATTGTATCAGCATGCTTAATGCGTAAATCGGAATTATCAGGCTTAATATTACGAAAAGGCAGATGATTGGCTTTTTGAACAGGATATTTCTGTCCAGAAAATCAAAATATGGTTTTACAATACCCTCTCCCATATTTTTTTGGTCAGACATAATTCCTCCCCAAAATTATTTTATTTGAGCTTGTTTCAAAATATTCAAACATCGTACCATAAATCTCCGATTCAACGGTCTGCATATCTGTGTTTTTGGAACAACCCATTGCTTAAACTAGAAAAGTATCCGTTAAAAGTCAATACACAGTATTTTTCTGATACCTTTCCATACGCCGCGGGTATTTCGCGCTTTTCTATCCGTGTTGTTGACGTTTATTATGAAGACGTATGTTTTATATTTCCACGGATGCAATACCTTGTTGGAATAGTATGCTCCGTTCTTTAGTGCGGGGTTGTTAATTTTTATTGCAAAATAAACGCGGCATGTTTATACTTAGATTAAAATAAAAACTAATTAAGGAGAATAACATGCCTGCAAAATTTACAGTTTATAAGGATAAATCGAACAAGTTTCGTTTTAATCTGAAGGCCGGCAACGGAGAAATCATTGCTGTAGGAGAATCTTATCCTGACAAGAAATCTTGTCTTAAAGGTATTGCTTCGATTCAGAAAAACGCGCCTGTCGCGAACATTGTAGACGAAACCGAAGAAAAAGCGGACAAATCAAAAGCCGCGCCTAAAGCCAAGAAAGCGGCTAAACCTAAAAAAGCAAAAGCTGGAGCTCTCAAAGCTAAACCGGACACTGCTGCCAATAATGCATAAAGAAATATCAAACATCGTTTGGTTCAGAAACATCGAACCGAAGGCTCGATGTTTCTGAACGACTCTAATAAAATTTCTGGAACCTGAAGTTTTTCCGGATATTTCAGACCGAGGGTTTTCACCTTTAAGAAAAGCTTCTTTAAGTTTAACCTGATTGCTTTACTGTTAACGTGTTTAATGATGAAGTGATCGGGTTTGTTATTTCCTGCTCTTAATATTTTTTTAATAATTTTATATACTCAGGCTATGATCAGGCTTTTTGCTTTTTTGGGCAACCCCGGTTCCGGATACGAGCTAAACAGGCATAACGCAGGGCGTCTTCTTGCACGGTGCCTGTCTTTTTATCCGTTTCTTAAATGGCAAAAAAAGTTTAACGGATTATATTGCACTCATGACAGTCATCATTTCCTTATGCCGGAAACATATATGAACCTGTCGGGAAATTCCGTTCTGGCTGCCGCGTCATTTTTTAAAATAAATGCTGAAGAAATAATTATCGTCCATGATGAACTGGAACTTCCTCCCGGCACAATCTCATTAAAATATTCAGGCGGTCTTGGCGGGCATAACGGTCTTCGCTCTGTTAATAAAAGTTTTAATAGCGCGGACTTTTGGCGGTTGCGCATAGGCATTGGCCGTCCCGATTCGCGCAGGCCGGGAGAAGGAGGCCCAGCCGGAAGCGGCGAAGGAGTATATGACTGGGTGTTATCTGATTTTTCAAAGGATGAAAAGGAGACACTAATTCCGGCGCTGGAAGCGGGTGCCGGTCTTTTGGTACAGCTTTTATCCGGCGAGCCTGAGCCGCTGTTAAACGAATGGAAGAAAAAGAAAATACCGGTCTTTGCATCGGCTGAACAATCTGAGGAAAACAAGGAAGTATTATGATGCCTGGCGATTCATTTAAAGCACTGTATGAAACAATTGTAAAGCTGAGATCCCCTGGCGGCTGCAAGTGGGACAGGGAACAGACTCCTTCAACATTAAGGGGAGCTTTGGTTGAAGAAACCTATGAGTGTCTTGAGGCAATCGACGAAAACGATCCCTCTCATGCCGCGGAAGAACTTGGGGATTTATTTCTGCTTGTCACCATGATTGGTTACATGTATGAGCAGGAAGGTAAGTTTTCTGTGGCGGACGCGTTATTAAGGGTAAATGAAAAGTTGATCCGCCGTCATCCTCATGTATTCGCCGGTGTGGCAGTCAAAGACACATCGGAAATTCTTGATAATTGGATTGCAATAAAAATTAATCAAGAAGGCCGTAAACCAAAGGATTCTGTTCTTGACGAAGTAAGCTCAGGGTTTCCGCCGATGGACAAAGCGTACGCTCTCCAGAAAAAAGCGGCAAAAGCGGGTTTTGACTGGCAGGCTAAGGAAGGTGTTATTGATAAAATCAGGGAAGAACTTGATGAAGTCTGCGCTGTCAGCGCCAATGCCATATCTGCTCTCGCTGCAAGCAATGCCGTTGCAAACAATGATACCGCTGTAATAGACACATCGGAAATTTATACTGCTGAAAGCAATGCTGAGGAAAATCTTGCCGCAGTTGAAGACGAGCTGGGAGACCTCCTCTTTTCTGTAATTAATTTATGCCGTTTCTTAAAAGTTGAGCCTTCCATTGCTCTTCGCCGTACAAACAGCAAATTTACTGAGCGTTTTAAATATGTTGAAAAAAGGATGAAAGAATCAAATCGGGAAATGAACATTGAAAATCTGGGCATAATGGACGAATTCTGGGCAGAAGCGAAAAAAATATCAATTGTCTGAATAAATTTATTTTTAGAGGTATAAATCATTATGGCTATTCATAGCGCTACAAAGAAGTTCGGTATTCTGACAGCAGGAGGCGATTGCCCCGGTTTGAATGCCGCTATCCGCGGTGTATGCCGGGCTGCTCATGACCGGTACGGTATGGAAATTGTCGGAATCGCCAAGGGGTTTCTCGGTCTTATTGACGAAGATACAAGGATACTGGCGCCTGAGGATTTTTCCGGTATTTTAACGCTCGGCGGAACCATACTTGGTTCCAGCAGAGAAAAACCTTTTAAGCCTACCGCCGGAGATGAACCTGCAAGTGAGAAAGTCTCCGCGATCATGGAAACATATTCAAGGCTTAGACTTGACTGCCTTGTTGTGATCGGCGGCAATGGCACAAACACTACAGGTTGTAAACTTGCTCGTGAAGGTCTTAATGTAATCGGGCTTCCCAAAACAATAGATAATGACATTGTCGGCACTGACAGAACATTCGGCTTTCATTCCGCACTTGGAATAGGGACTGAAGCAATTGACCGGCTTCATTCAACTGCGCAGAGCCACAGCCGCGTTATAGTTATCGAGCTTATGGGACATAAAGCAGGCTGGCTTGCACTATACGCCGGAATTGCAGGCGGTGGAGATGTCATCATTATTCCTGAAATTCCCTATGACGTAAAAATTATCGGGCGGCATCTTGAAAACCGCGCAAGTTTTGGTAAGACATTTTCTGTTGTTGTAGCCGCCGAAGGCGCGATGTCTGTTAAGGAAGCCAAAATGGACAAAAAAGAAAGAAAAAAATACCAACAGGAATCGGGCCCTTCTGTAGCGTACCGCATTGCCCGCGAAATTCATGACGAGACAGGAATGGAAACCCGCGCTACCGTTTTAGGTTATGTGCAAAGGGGAGGCATCCCAAGCTCATCAGACCGCGTCCTTGCGACCTGCCTTGGTACCGCCGCAGTAGAACTGATGGCGGAAGGCAGATACGGCCGTATGGTCTCGCTTAACGGCAATGATGTTGACTCGGTAGAATTATTCGTTCCCGAAGACAAGGTTAAAAATGTTCCGGTAGATCATTACATGATCGACACAGCCAGAGCAGTCGGGACTTGTATTGGCGCCCACTAAAGCATGCGCAGCATGTGGATGAGAAAAATTAGCACAGCGTGGTGCTTAATAAATGCCAATGAGATGAAAAACGCGCGAAAGCTTTAGCTTGAGCAGTGCGTCCGGAGCCTGCTAAACTAAATCACTTAACCAATACCCAATATGCTTCTTTAGGCTGATATTTTCTGTCGAATAACAGGGGGTGATCTGTTCTGTCTGTGACAGGATGATTGTTAAGCCAACTGTGACCGTCGGCAATGCCCCATATCAATACAAGGTCGAGTTTTCCTTCTCTGTATTTCTGCTCAAACATATCAAAGTATTCGCGGTAAAAAGCGGCAAGGTCTGTCAGCCGTTCCTTTAAAATATCGTCAGACATATCGGTATTATTAGCTTCGTTTTTCGTGTTGCTGTAAACTGAGATATCAAGTTCACAAATCTGTATCATCATTTTTTTTCCGTTAACTTCCGAGAATCTGTCAATCCCGCGTCCGATTTCTTCCGGTGTATGATCATATAGCCTGAAGTGTCCCTGAAAACCGATTCCGTCAATTGGAGCATTGTTGTCAACCAGATATTTTACAAGCACTTCAAACTCATCGATTTTGCTGCGTGCTTCTCCAGGAAATCTTCTTTCAATTCCGTAATCGGTCAGGAAAAGTTTTACATTCTGCCCGCCGTTTAAGTCTGCGTACTTACGCGCCCACTCAAAGGCTTTTACAACATATTCATACCGGTCTGAGCCGAGTTTTCCGGCGTCCTGCATTATCCGCGTATAATTTGAATCCTGACGCGGTCCGCCGGAAGTGTGATCAACAACTTCGTTGCACACATCCCACCACGCAATTGTTCCGCCGTATTTTTCAAAAACAGTTTTTATATGATTTTCCATACGCAGGTACAGTTCTTCAATAGTCGCGCGGCCCAATGTACCGTTTCCCTGAAAAAACCATGCAGGGGTTTGATCGTGCCAGATTAACACATGGCCGCGCAGCAGCTTGCTGTTCTTCTGGGCATAACTGACAAGCCTATCAGCGTCAATCCAGTTGTAGCTGCTGCTCCAGTTGTTTTCCGAGGGAATGGAAGCAGGCATTATTGCGTAAGGTTTCATTTCATTTTCCGCGGCCAATACATTAAAGTGCTTTAGTAATTTATGCTGGGGGCTTCCCGTGTTAAGAGCATCCGCTGTTTTTACGCTTAAATTACCGTTATTTGTGCGCGCTCCCGGAACGGCAACCCCTACAGGAAAAGGCCATTTTTCATGCAGTATTATATTATCCTTCGGAGCGCACCCATGGAACAAACCTGCCAATAAAACAATACATACGACTGATGTCTTTTTCATTATTTTACTCCAGAGATTATTTTAAACCGCTTTTCATTTGAAAAGAAGGGCAATGAGCGCCGTTTATTTTAAACACTTCCATGGAAGGCATATTCGGGCTCATAAATGAAAAAATACCGCAAGCCCGCAGCGGCGTTCTTGGGTATTTGGGATCGCAGGTGATTCTAAAATGAACGCACTTCAGGCAATTAGGCGGCCTTGAAGGAGGTTTAGCGTCGCCCAGAAGTATATCTACCATATCTGGTATTTTACCGATATCGGTTAAAAAGCGACAGTCATCCAATGTGTCACTTTCCGTATTTTTACACTTGGACAAATTAATTATAAAAGTGACTGATACCAAATGCCGATAATACTAAAGAGGTATATATTTTGCAGGTTATTAATGACTTAAATGATAAATTTGACTCAGACAGATATTTTAAATACCGTACCATTTCTATTATGCTTGCGGTCTTTTTTGGACTTTTCAGTATTCTTTTTATTATTGCTTTGTTGCCAGGATTATTTGGCTTAAAGGTTTTCCCTGTTGCACCTGGATTGTTTTTTATCCGCTCTTTTGGGATTCTTTCCATGCTGATTCCGGTATATTTTGCTTATGTTGCTTTTATTCTGGCTGATTCAAAATGGAAGCCTGACAGAATTTTTTTGTTAAACAGCTTTATTCTGCCGTTCTTTACCCTGTCTGTCGGGTTTGCATTTATCCGCGATTTTGAGATTCGTTCCATGCAGTTCGCTCTTTTATATTTTACCGGAAAAACCGGATTCAGCATGATAATTATATCTCTGACAGTAATAGAAGTTCTTGCCCTGCTGTTACTGCGGAATATAATTTTTTACAAAGAAAGCAAGATAGCTCCTAATTACAGAAGAATGGTTTTACTGCCTATACCGAGAGAAACACCGTTGGAGGCTGCATTACCTGCTGTGATAGACAGTAATCAACATGACAAAACTGAAGAATATCCAGTAAATGAAATCATTGAATATAACATACAGCCGGAGGATGAACCGGATACAAATGCCGCTATATATAAAATTAATGCAGATGACTCAGGAGTATATTTTTCAGAAGATGTTTCCATTGATGATATCGATATTAATACTGATGATTACGAGGACAATGAAACAGACGAAGAAACCGCTAATGATCCTGATATAATTAATAAAGGCATAGAACACTCACTTGAAGAAGCGGAAGCTGCTGCTGCAATACATGGAGAACAGGTTCGGCAGAAAAACAGTAAATCTAATACCGTATTTAATAAAAAATACAGGATTCCGGTTGAAATATTAAATAAGTATCCTGACGGCGAATATTGGATCATTGATCAGGCTACCCGGGACGCAGCAATTTCACTTAAGGAAACGCTCGAAGAGTTTAAGATACAGGCTGAGGTTACAGGAATAAGAAAAGGCCCTGTTATAACGATGTTTGAGATTCTTCCTGCTCCCGGAGTAAAGCTTTCCAGAATTGTCGGTCTTCAGGACAATATTGCCCTTCGCCTTGCCGCATCTTCGGTACGTATTGTCGCTCCCATTCCAGGAAAACACGCTGTAGGCATAGAAGTCCCGAACGCTAAAAGGAATATTGTCTCTTTCAGGGAAATTATCGAAGGAGAACTACAGCGTTCCGGTGATAAAATGGGGATCCCGGTTGTTATGGGAAAAGATATCACGGGAGAAGCGCAGACAGTAGACCTTGTCCAAATGCCGCACCTTTTGATCGCAGGCGCGACCGGTTCGGGAAAATCAGTCTGCGTAAACGCAATCATTCTTTCGATACTTTACCAGCTCCATCCGGCAGAGTGCAGGCTTATGCTTATCGATCCGAAAATTGTCGAATTAAAGCTTTACAATGATATCCCGCATCTTTTAACGCCGGTGATTACCGAACCTAAAAAAGCGTTTCAGGCTCTTCAATACTGCATTTACGAAATGGAACGCCGTTATGCCTGTCTTGATAAAATGGGAGTACGCGATATCCGCAGTTACAACAGACGTATCAAAGAGAAAAATACCGCTCAGGAACATCTTCCCTACATAGTTGTCATAATTGACGAGTTCGCGGATTTGATGACAACCACAGGAAAGGAACTTGAATCAACTGTGGCAAGACTTGCCGCAATGAGCCGCGCAGTCGGTATTCATTTGGTTCTGGCTACGCAGCGTCCGTCGATTGACGTCATTACCGGTTTGATTAAAGCGAACATTCCAAGCCGTATCGCGTTCATGGTCGCGAGCAAGACCGACAGCCGCATTATTATCGACATGGTAGGAGCTGAGAAACTTCTTGGCAGGGGCGACATGCTTTATGCCGGCGTTGTCGATCCGTTCCCGATCAGAATGCAGGGCGCGTTTATTTCCGAAGAAGAAGTTGAAGCTGTCGTAGAACATGTAAAAATATTCGGTAAGCCAGATTATATTGATGACGAAATCTTCTTTGAGGATGAAGATGACGACGCTAACATGCCGCTTTTTTCGGACGGCGATGACCCGTTATACGAAAAAGCGCTTGAAATTGTAATGCAGCAGGGCAAGGCAAGCGCCAGTTATATTCAGCGCAGGTTGAAAATCGGCTTTAACCGCGCCGCAAGGCTTGTTGACGAAATGGAACAGCGTGGTGTTGTCGGTCCCGCTCAGGGAAGCAAACCAAGAGAATTACTTCGCGGACTTAACTGATATCTGAACAGTTTCTCTTTAATTTTTTCTTTGCTGAAAAATTAAGAATAAAATTCCTTATAATTATTGACTAAATTTCACTAAAAATGATATGATTACATTCTACCGTTTTTTGTATCTAGAGAAAGGAGTATAGGTGTGAATCAAGCCGGACAATCTTCCAGGCAAAGAATCTATTTAAAATCCGGTCGATCTTTAAATAGTGTAATAAGAGATAATTTGTCTTCCTATGCGTTTATGGTTCCGTGGCTTCTTGGGTTTTTCCTTCTTGTTATCTACCCTATGGCTTATTCATTTTACCTTTCATTTACACAGTTCAATATGATTCGCGA
>WQSQ01000053.1 GCA_009787775.1 Treponema sp. | reverse complement strand
TTTTAAATAATGTTAAAAATTCCATTAATGCAATTCTATTTCGGGTATAATATTCTGGATTTGCATTTTCTATACCAAATTCCAATTCCGCTAATGTAATATTGGATATATGTAATCCTTTATTTTTCTTTAAATGTTTTAATACATTGTCGCATTTTTTTTTAATAATAAAAATACATATATTAGTATCAAGTAAAAACACTAGATTTTTTCCCTGTTTTGATCCATATCCTGTAATCTTCCTTCTGACATAAAATCATCAGAAAAATTATTTAACCCATGCATAAAAACTTCCCATTCTTTATCAACCGGAAATAAAATCACAGCATCCCCTACTCTTTGTATATATACATTTTCTCCTTTAAATTGATATTCTTTTGGAAGTCTTACAGCCTGACTCCTGCCATTTAAAAATAACCGTGCAGTTTGCATAAATTTCTCCAATATTTGTAATATATACCATGATATATACTTTGTCAAATTTTTTTTATTTTAGATTTAAAGCGTATGTTATAAAAACGGTTAAAGTGTACAAGCTACTCCATCGGCGCGAAATACCCTGTATTATCCCTGCCGGATCTTTCCTGCAGATAGACTTCTGCTTCTACAGAAAGCCAAGCACGGCCGAAATCCGTATGCTGGCGTGAATCAAAAGTAAAGCTGTATAGACCGCAAGGAGTATCGGCGATGTTCTTTATCAGGCTGCCTATGCCCTGCGGACTGTAAAGGTACATTGCGCCGCCTCCGGTTTCCCTGCATAAATACTCTATTGCAGGTGTTACCTGCCCTGAGCCTATTATAACCGCGTTAAATACAATTCCGTTGTTTGCAAGATAACTTGCCATTTCCGAAAGGCTGTACTGTTCAAACGCCAAATCGCCGAGGCTTCCCGATCCGATATATACAACAGATCGTTTCGGAGCAGCGGATAAAAGATCAGTTGCGGCAAGACGAAGTCCAAGATCAAAACGCCAGAGCGGAGTGCTGATATTATCCGTACCGCGTACTGCGTTCTCAAGGGAAGATGTATGCTGCTCGCGCCTTGGCTGAGCCGCGGCTGATATAACAGAAACAACTTTCGAGTTGGTCATTTCCTGCAGGGCGCGCCCGATATCGCGCGAGGCTGCGCCAAGATCATCGCGCAGGCGGGAAGTTGCATCTGATCGTTCAACGAGAAGGGAAATATCAGCGCCTGAATAGCGGAACCCCTGTGAAACTAAAGTTTGGCCGGATACAGGTATGCCGTTTTCTGTAATCAGAAAATTATTATTATCAAGGCCGATTATCGGACGGCGCAGCCTGTCTTCGACTGTCAATTCCAGTGTTACATGAGGGAAACGATCCGTATTTACATTGCGTATCTGAACAAACAGGCCGGAAGCAATATCATCAAAACGCGTCATTACAGACACTTCGCTTGCGTTAAAATCCGCCGCAACTATGCTGCCGTTTTTATCCATATCAGCACCCGTTATGCGCACACGCTCAGTGCCGGCAAGGCCCAGTTCGCGGACAATCGCAGAATCTGGATCAATCTGCAGAATTCTGTTGCCGTCTGCGGCAATTAGCGTTCCGTCTGAAAGAAACCTAAGACTTTCAGGGCCTGTGAGGTTATTCACAGCAAGGCGACCCAAATAATTTCCGTTTGGATCAAACACATAAATGGCTTTGGCCGCACTGTCCGCAGCATAGATTTTGCCGCCGCCTGCCGCTATACCTGTAGGAGAAAGCATACCGGGAAAGACCGCGCTCCTTACCCCGAAAGACAAAATGAATAAACCGTCAGGATCAAATTTGGAAATACGCGCGTTTCCGTAATCTACAACATAAAGGTATCCGTCTTCATCAACCGCAAGATGCTGAGGCCCGACAAACTGCCCTGCTCCCAATCCTCTTGAACCGATATAAAAAAGCCAGTCTCCGTTTGAGTTAAGCACGCTTACCCTGCCACCTCGGTATTCGGAAAGATACATACGTCCGTCAAGACCCCGAACCAAATCATAGGGGCGGTCAAAGCCGGTTAAAGGACCGCGTTTGCGTTCCCTGATAACTCCGTTAACATCAACTCGTACAATTTCGTTGCTGCCGTAAGCTACTATCCAGACAGACCCATCGTTATTCGCAAGAACAGATGTAGGCTGGCGGTAGAGAATTATATCATTGTATCTTCCTGGATAACGTCCGGATCCTACATAACGCACTCCGTCATTCGCGACCGGAAAAAGGATACGCCTGTTGGCGACTGTCTCTATCCGCGCGTTAAGGAGCATTCCAACGCCTGTTCCCCTGCCGTAATTATCAAGAGCTGCGCGCCACTGTCTTAACGCTGTTTCCTCAAAACCGGAACGGTAATAGGCTTTTCCAAGCCAGTCAAGGATGAGCGGTTCGCCGGGACGGAAAGAAAGAGCCCGTTCAAAAGAAAAAATCGCTTCGTTATACGAAAACCGGTTATATGCCTGCACTCCGAATCTGAATTCCTCAGCTGCGGAAAGCGCTGCAGCTCCTGTTCCGCCTGTAGGCCCTGAATACACAAGCTCATCCTGTGCACGGATATAAAAAACAAGAGAAAGAAAAAGAATAACATGAAAGGCGCAAGAAAAAATCCTTATCACTTCCTTTCTCCCGATGCAATTTTAAAGTGCCTCTGTATTTCCTTCTCGTCAGGCGCAATGTCAAGTGCACGCCTGAGCCATGTGCGGGCTTCAAGTATTTCGCCGCTTTTATAATAAGCCCAGCCAAGTGAATCAAGATATGCAGCGTTCTGGGGTTTAAAATCCACCGCCCTTCTGCAAAGGCGGAGAGCGCGCATTGTATCCATTCCGGAATCGGCAAGAATATAACCCATACTGTTCATCGCTGTCGCGTTATCTGAATCAATTTCCAGCGTCTTTTCATAAAGCTCAACCGCGTTTTTGATCTGCTTTTGAATCCATGCTGCGTACGCCAACGTGTTGTAGAGTATCGGTGATTCCATGCCGCTCGATTGCAGTTTTTTAAGTTCGTATTCCGCCATTTTAATGCGTTTTGTTATAACATAAATATATGCAAGCGTCATGCGGCATTGATAAACGCGGAGTATATCTGCCCCGAGAGTTACAACTTGTTCAAGACAGGCAAGCGCCTCGTCATATTTTTCGAGTTTTGTATAACACAGCCCCAGATAATATGCTATTTCATTTTTTTCATCAAAACTAAAACCTGATCTATCCAGCGATAAAAATTCTTTCAGGGCATTATCCCAATCTTTTATCCGGTAGAGATTTACGCCTTCCTGTATTTTTCTGTTAAAAGGAACAGTTTCCCCTGACGAACTTTCCGCCTGCGCGTTCTCCTTGGGTTCCGGTCCGTATTCCGTCTTTCCTCCGTTATTACTGTCTTCCGTACCGCTTTGCTGCACAGACATCCTCTAGCTCTCCTCCCATTGCCAAATACTTGCAGGACACTGGTTAACAGCCATTGAAAATTACCGGTTGAGATATTACGATGCTGAACGCAGCATTGCCTTTCAGTACCTCAGCCCAATCAGAGCCTTCTTCGGGAATATTTTCTACTTTTCCAGGTTTGGCAAAACAATACTTATCTCCATCAGGAGATGTATATGTAATTATACGATCATTATAACACCTCATTGAAGGAAAAGAAGGAACAAGGACGGAAAATTTTTTATCAATATTCGGAAAATTAATATTTACAAATGTATCTGTTTTCCAGAGATTAATAATCGATGTCAGGTTTTCGGAAACATACGCGGCAACGTGTTCCCATTGCCAGGGAAGATCATTATCAACCAGAGATAAAGCTGCTGAAGGTATACCGAAAACACTGCCCTGCCTGGCTGCTGCCGCGGTTCCCGAATAGATAATATCAGTACCCAGATTCGCTCCGGCGTTAATCCCTGATAATATCAAATCCGGAGATTTTTCCATAATTAATGTACCGTCATCTGCGGTAATACAGATTTCGGGAATTGCCCCCATCAGGGCTGTTACTACACAATCCGCAGGGGTTCCTGAGCAGCTCCATGTATCATTGTCAATTTCCGTGAACTTTAAAGGGCCGTTAAGAAATTCGATGGAATGCGAAGATCCCGAACGGTTTCTATCTGGAGCGACAATAAAGACCTTGAATCCGGCAGAACGAAGAGCTTTTGCAAGTAAGTTTATCCCTGCGCAAGTAATACCGTCATCATTAGTAAGCAGTATCCGCAATCTTAGGCTCCTTTACGTTTCGGGCGGACACTTGCTACCTGACGTGATTTGGAAATCGATGCTTCACTTTTCGTTTTCTCGCTTCGCGGCCCTTGAACTTTGGGTTTGGATACAGTTCGATCGGGAATTACCCTTGCTCTTGTTGCAAGTTCAACCTCATAAATAACAGGGCAAAAACCGAATATCCTTTCATACTCTTCCATGCGTCTTTTATATTCATCCGCGAGTTCGCGGCGGATTATTGTATACGTACAGCCGCCGAATCCAAGACCAGTCATGCGTGAGCCGGCATTCCCCTCGATTTCCTGCGCTCGTTTTACAAGCCAGTCAACCTCGGGACAGCTTACTTCGTATAGATCACGCAAACTGTCATGAGAATGATTTATAATCTTTGCAAGAGATGCAAGATCATTTCGCTCCAACGCGTCTTTTGCATCGTTTACCCTGCGTATTTCTTCTACAATATGAATACTTCGCCGACGGATTTGCTCCGGAAAATCACCTAATACTTCCAAAAGATCAGACGAGGCAAAATCCTTAAAACTTGCTCCTTTGCGTTTTTGCGAAAGCAACTCAAGCCCTTTTGTTATTTCAGCGCGGCGCCCTTCAATTTCATTTTCTGTCCCTATCCTAGGGACTCGGGAATCAACAAGTAGGAATTTAAAACGAGAAAACGGTGATTTAATCAATCTTATTTCACCGTCTGTTGTATCCACAACTACAAATTGATCCTTACGCGCCATAAAACAAATTAAATAATCCGCAATTGGAGGCGCACTGCCAAATAATTTAAAATGCGCTTCATGTAATTTATTAGCAAAAGTTAAATCATTTATCTGAACATGAAAAAGGCTCCTGAGCGCTGTAGCGGCCGCCACTTCTATCGCTAACGACGAAGCAAGTCCAATATTCTGCGGAATATCTCCACAAAATGAGAAGTTTAACCCTTTCATCGTATGAAGAAGTTCACTAAAAAGGTAAATTACAGGTTTAATGTAATTAGCCCACCTATCTTCTCGTTTGTATTTTAAATTAATAAGTGTACTTCGTTTACGTTCGTTTATATCAGCTGCATAAAACCGGAATGAAACGTCTTTTCTGAAACTAACAGCAACATTAATAAAACGATCTATGGCTGCGGACAGAAAAAAACCTGATTTTAATCCATTCTGAGCATTTACGGGATGTATTTCATCAGGTAAAAGTTCCTGATTATCATCTTCTGATACATCAGTACGCGGACTGGGTGCAAGTTCACCCAAAAAGTGAATTCTGCCTGGTGCTTCTGCAATAGTGAGAGGATTAGACCGGTCTCCTTCCAGATCATATTCTCTCCGATGAACTAGACCGATATCAAGCATTATCTCCCTCACTTTAGTTTTAAATTAATATAACAAAAGGAAAATATTATTACAATGAGTTTTATTTTTAAATATTGTTTTTTTTTAACATTTTATTAATAATAATATGGTAAAAATCTGTAAATACTCATTCCTGAGATTGCATTTATTAGGGATATTTCTTCTTAAATCCGCTGACTTTTGCGGATGCTGTCAAATTTAAAGGAGATGTCTCTCCCCTTGCAAGATACTGATAACCAATACCGGCAATCATAGCGCCGTTGTCTCCGCACAGCTCAATGGGAGGGAAAATACAGTGAAGGTGAGTCTGCCTTGAAAGACGCGAGCGCAGGTAACTGTTAGCCGCAACACCTCCGCCTGCGACAATTGTTGTAAGGCCGGTATCCTCTGCCGCGTTAAAAAGCGCTCGTAACAGAATATCAACGGCAGTTTTTTGAAAAGAAGCGGCAATATCTTCATTTGTGTGCGGATTTTTCTTTTTTTTAAACAAGTCAAGCTGATTGATTACAGCGTTCTTAAGGCCTGAATATGACACATCATAACGGTGATCGCCCTTATGCAATGAAGGCATAGGAAAATGAAAAGCTTCACTGTTACCATAATTCGCCATTTTATCAATTACAGTTCCTCCAGGATAACCAAAGCTGTAATATTTCGCAACTTTATCAAACGCTTCTCCTACCGCGTCATCAATTGTGGTTCCAAGCACTGTAATATCATCGAAATTATCGGCTTTGCAAATAATTGTGTGCCCGCCTGAAACCAAAAGCCCAAGAAACGGATAACCGGACTTCTGTATAGGCACCGGAAATTGTGAATTTGAAAGATCTGTCATTAAACGCGGTGCGTATAAATGCGCGAGCATATGATCGACCGCGATATAAGGAATGTTACGCGCCCATGCAAAAGCTTTTGCGAAAGTAAGGCCGACCAAAAGCGAGCCCAAAAGCCCTGGACTGCTTGTTACGGCAACTGCGTTAATACTCTCTACTGATAAACCTGCTTTTTCAATTGCTTCCTTTGCTACCGCATATATCCATTCAATGTGTTTGCGGCTTGCGATCTCCGGCACTACTCCGCTCCATGGCGCATGAAACGGTATTTGAGTCATAACGATGTTTGAAAGAATTATTTCTCCGTTTTCAACAACTGCGGCAGCACATTCATCACAGGAAGTTTCAATACCTAGAACTCTCATCTTTATTTAATTGTATCAGAAACAGTCTTGATAATATAACCCTTTTCAATAAAGAGTGGCAGTTGTTCAGAAAGAAGCAGTGCAAGATCCGGCGACCATGTGTGACCAATCATTATTACGTTACCGTCTTTTTGCGCTCTTGTAAGACCGCTTTCAATGTAACGAAGCATCGCGTTTTTATTCTGCTCATTGTCAATAAAAATATTTCTTTCGGTAAATTTCGCGCCAATCTGCCGCGCTACATCGGGAACGACAGTATCGGCGGTTGTTCTTGAATCAAGAAAATAAATGCCGTGTTCCAGGCAGAAATCCAAAATTACCCGCATTATCTCCCTGTCCATTGTAATAAGCGACCCCTGATGATTATTAATGCCTGTCACAGGCCCCACTTCTTCAATGTTACGCGAAAGAATCTCCCTTATTTCCTGCCTGCTCATGCCTGAATAAATCGCGCCCGGGCCCGGATTCTGCGCTCCTAATGCTTCCATAGGCTGATGCAAAATCACTTCCTTTCCTGCGGCTCTTATTCTTTTCGCTGCTTCTGCGGAATAAGGAAGGCCCGGCAGAACCGCGATTGTTAAAGGGCCTAAAATACGAAGAAACGGATCGAGTTCCCTTAAATTATTTCCCGCGTCATCAATAACAAAAACAAGCGCGCCTTTTTGTTCACTCAAAGAAGGAGTTACAACAGGGCCCGTTGTATTTTGCACCTGCTGAGATGAATTTGTATTATGATTTTGAACAGGCCGCGTTGAAACAATATTCTGATTTTGCGTCGGCTGCACTGAAGTAATATTTTGAACAGGTAGTGGCACAGTTGTAACATCAGGAGAAACAGATGAAGGATTTGAATTATCCGTATTTTGAAGTTCTGTTTTAGTTTCTGTAATTAATTCAAAATCAAAATTTGTTTGTTCAGATTCTGATGATGATTTTTCATGAAGAGAAATTTCTTCATTTTGATTTAATAATGAATGGATTTTAATTATGGCAAATGTAATTATCACAGTCAAAGTTACAATAACGCCAACAAGAAGAAACGCCTTTAATGCCTCGGTGAAACTGCCTTTTTTACGTTTTTTTAATTTTTTATGAGATACTTTCCTGCTTTTTACGGCCTTTTTCATGTTATGCTTTCCATTATCGGCAAATATTTCAATAAAACGGCTAAATAACCGTATAAACTATCTTGTAATAAATTATGCATTTATAGATAATAAAATATCTTTTAAATTAATCAAAATTAAGGAGTATTTTTAATGAAAAAGAAAATTATCCTCGCCTATTCAGGTGGTCTGGATACCACAGTTATTATTCCATGGTTAAAAGAAAATCAGGACTGCGATGTAATTGCCGTTTGCGTCGATGTCGGACAATCTGCAGACTGGAAAGCAATTCAAAAACGCGCTTTATCTACAGGAGCGTCCGCCTGTTATGTCGCGGATGTTAAAAAGGAATATGTAGAAGAATATATTTGGCCGACTCTGAAAGCAGGAGCGGTTTATGAAGATAAGTACATTCTTGGCACAGCTACTGCGAGGCCTTTAATCGCAAAAGCGCTTGTTGAATACGCACGCAAGGAGAAAGCATCCGCCATTGCGCACGGTGCTACCGGAAAAGGAAATGATCAGGTTCGCTTCGATCTTGCGATCATGGCGCTTGCTCCCGATCTTGAAATTATAGCTCCGTGGAGAGTCTGGAAACTTAAAAGCAGAAATGATGAAATGAGATATCTGGCCAGAAGAAAAATTCAGACGCCTTTTAATAAAAAAAATTCCTACAGCGAAGATGAAAACCTCTGGCATATTTCCCATGAAGGGCTTGAACTTGAAGATCCGGCAGCAGAACCAATTTTAAAGAAAATGCTTACAATTACTGTACCTCCTGAAAAAGCGCCTAATAAACCTGTATACATTGAAATTGAATTTGAAAAAGGAATTCCTGTTTCTCTTAACGGAAAAAAGATGGAAGGAGTTGCTCTTATAAATGCGCTTAATAAAATCGGAGGCGCCAACGGTATTGGCATTACAGACCTTGTTGAAAACAGGGTTGTGGGAATGAAATGCCGCGGCATTTATGAAACTCCAGGCGGTTCCATTCTTTATTATGCACATAACGAACTTGAACACATTTGCCTAGACAGGCAGACTTATTCATTCAAACAGCAGATTTCTCTTAAATTAAGCGAGCTTATCTACGGCGGCCAGTGGTTTACACCGTTATGTGAAGCGATCTGCGCGTTTGTAGACAGCACCCAGCAGAATGTAAGCGGAAAAGTAAAACTTAAACTCTACAAGGGATTGATTAGTTCAGCAGGGGTAACATCTGTAAACTCCCTTTATAACGCTAGCCTTGCAAGTTTTACAACAGGCGAATTGTACAATCACGCGGATTCAAAAGGCTTTGTAAAGCTTTACGGACTTCCCATTCTTGTCCGCTCCCTCATGGAACAGGAAAAGAAAAGCATCGCAAAATCCGCAGCAGGCACAACAAAGAAAAAACCGGCGGCCGCTAAACCAAAAACCGCAAAGAGGAAATAAAGATTTTTTTTAGGATTATGGGTTGTGGGTAAAACGCAGAAAGTTAAGAGTAAAAGTCAGAAAACAAGCACAGGCGGTCCTAAGTCAAAACCTCTTTGGGCAGGAAGGTTAGCTGAAATCCCAGAGGAAAATGCTTTTGCATTTCAGTCCTCCATTAATGTTGACAAGCGTCTTGTATTTGACGATATAAATGGAAGCAAAACGCATGTTACAATGCTCGGAAAACAAGGAATCATTCCAAAAGACAGCGCTTCAAAGATAGCGAAAGAACTTGACGCGATTGCCAATGATTTAAAGACAGGCAAACTTGATATAGAAAGCGAGCATGAGGACATTCATTCGTTTCTGGAAGCGGCCTTAACAGAGCGGCTAGGCAATACCGGAAAAATGGTGCACGCGGGACGAAGCCGAAATGATCAGGTAGCTCTTGATTTTCGCCTTTATCTAAAAAGTGCCGTGCCTCAATTGCAAAGCTCTCTTATGTCTCTTATAAATATTCTTCTTGATACAGCGCAATTGCACGTAACAAGCATAATGCCCGGATATACCCATCTTCAGCGCGCGCAGCCTATAACACTTGGCTACCACCTAACGGCATGGTGCGCGGCGCTGGATCGCGACAATCTCCGTTTTTCCGATGCGCTTAAAAGGCTGGATGAGTGTCCTCTGGGAAGCGGAGCTCTCGCAGGCTCTACCCTCCCCCTGGACAGGAAAACCACCGCTTTTGCGCTTGGTTTCAGAGATCCTGCGTTAAACGCAATGGACGCTGTAGCGGATCGCGACTTTGTTCTGGAGCTGTCAAGCGCATGCGCGATCACAATGGTTCATCTTTCGCGATTTTGCGAGGATGTAGTTTTATGGGCAAGCGAAGAGTTTAAATACATCGATCTCGCCGACGCCTGGAGTACGGGATCTTCCATCATGCCGCAGAAAAAAAATCCCGACTTCGCGGAATTAATCCGCGGAAAAAGCGCAAGAACTACAGGAAATCTTGTAACTCTTTTTACGCTCCTTAAAGGACTGCCGTATGCGTATAACAAGGATCTGCAGGAAGACAAGGAAGCTCTTTTTGACAGCATTGACACATTGAACAATTGCCTTTCCATTTTCGGCGGTATGATTAAAAGCGCGCAGTTTAACATAAAACGCATGAAAACAGCTTGCTCAGGCGGCTTTTTGGAAGCAACCGACATCGCCGAATATCTTGTCCGCAAGGGAATGCCTTTCCGCGCGGCTCATGAAACTACCGCTCTTATCGTGCGTGACTGCGTTAAAGCCGGACATAAACACATTTGCGCTCTTGATATTTCCGAACTTAAAAAATATTCAAAGTTTTTTGATGAAGATATTTACAAATTGATAACCCCTTCCGCCTGCGTTAAAGCGCGTAGTTTACAGGGCGGCCCCGCGCCCAAAGAAGTGCGCCGCCAGATAAAAATACTTCGAAAAAAAAATAAATATGAATGATAAAGAAAATTTTATAACAATTATAGAGAAATTAATTAACTTGACCGCTGTTAGACTGAGCGATGATGTCATGTCCGCATTGGAAGAAACTCGCAAAAACGAAGATTCGCCTCTTCAGAAAGCTGTTTATGACAGCTATTTTGAAAATTTTAAAATGGCAGTTGAGCAAAATCGTCCGTGCTGCCAAGATACAGGCCTTCTTCAATTTTATGTAAAAACGGGAACTTCATTTCCTCATTTAGATATAACGGCGGAAGTTTTAACAGAAGCGGTCCGCAGGGCGACAAAGAGCGTCCCGCTGAGGCCAAATGCGGTTAATTACTTTGATAATGAAAACACAGGCGATAATACGGCAGAACGCTGTCCGTGGGTTGACTGGGAACTGATACCGAGTTCTTCTGAAATGGAAATCACTCTTTATTTTTCAGGCGCAGGATGCAGCCTTCCGGGTCAGGCGAAAGTTTTTAAACCGTCAGACAGGCTTGAAGTAATCATCCCTTTTATACTTGATATTGTCTGCGGACAAGGAATTAATGCGTGCCCTCCCCTGCTTGCCGGCATCGGGCTTGGACACAATATCGAAAACGCCGCATCCCTATCCAAAAAATCGCTCTTAAGACCGTTACGCTCTAACCACCGCAGCCCGCAGGGAGCGCAGCTTGAAAAGCGCATAACGGACGCACTTAACTCGCTTGGCATGGGCGCTCAGGGACTTCGCGGGAACAGAGCGGTTATGGGAGTGCATATAGAATCATCGGCAAGGCACACGGCGACAATAGCCTGCGCTGTCAATGTTTCCTGTTATATGCTAAGAAAAGCGGTAATCCGGTTTAAAAATAATTTATCATATGAAATTCTTTCGCATAAAGGAATTGATTTATGAAATTAATAAAGCTTCCGTGTAATGATGATGATATCCGCAATTTAGAGATTGGAAATATTTTTTATTTATCCGGAATGCTCGTAACAGGGCGGGACGAAGTCTACCGCAGAGTCGCAGAAGAGAATATAATGCCTCCTGTTGATTTAAACGGAATAGCTGTCTATCACGCGGGACCGATTGTAAAAAAAGGTTTAAGTGCCAATGAATGGGAATTAGTTTCGATAGGACCGACAACATCCGCACGAATGGAAAAGTGGGCGGAGGATTTTTTAATTAAAACAGGCATAAAAATAATGATCGGAAAAGGCGGTATGGGAGAGCAGACAACCGCCGCCTGCCGTGAAAAAAAGGCGGTTCATTGCGTGTATCCCGGAGGATGCGCTGTTTTGGGAGCAAACCAGATAGAAAAGATTGACGCCTGTTTCTGGCCGGAAATGGGAATGGCTGAATGTATGTGGCGCATGAAAACTCACAAATTCGGTCCGTTAATTGTAAGCATAGATACGCACGGGAACAATCTATTTGCTGAGAATTACTCATTCTTTTCAGAAAGAAAAACATTAGCCATGGCGGAATAAGTTTCTATTCCTCTTTCTTGTCTTTAGGCATTAATATTTTTAAAAGCAGCATGGTAAGCAGCATAATAAAACCGCAGACAATAAAAATGCCTGCCATGCCCTTCCACATAATTTCAAGAGAGCCGAATAAATCGGCGTAATTGATATTCATACTAACCTCACTAACCTATATAGCTCAAAATTAAACTTAAAACAATACCACTGGCCGCGACAGAAGAAACCTGTCCTGAAACATTAGCGCTTACCGCGTGCATTAAGAGAATGTTTTCAGGGTCTTCTTTAAGAGCCATTCTCTGCACAACGCGCGCGGACATCGGGAACGCGGAAATACCGGTCGCGCCGATCATCGGGTTTATTTTTTTCTTTAAAAAGAGATTCATGAACTTTGCAAATAACACTCCCCCTGCCGTATCAAGGATAAACGCGACAAGCCCCAGAAGCATGACATAGATCGTGTCTAT
>WQSQ01000052.1 GCA_009787775.1 Treponema sp. | reverse complement strand
TATATGTTCTTGCATTTGGCTATGCGCAATATCGGTAAGTGAAATGAAATCTTCATTATTTATCTGAAGTATGGAAATATCTGATTTTTCTACCGTTATCTTTGCCATATCTTTCTCCTTCTAAACCCTTCGAATTCGAGGGGTTTAAAATAAACCGTTGCCCTGGCCATTTTTCCCCCGCTTAACCAAAATTGTAATCGTTACCGGCGTTCTACTGCCTGAGCCAAAAATTTTCCCGCCCTCTTTTCGGGACAGCTCCCCGGATGTTCGCTGGTTTCCCCTAAGGTTATAAACATAAATTAATGAAAATTCCTGTTCAAGGCATTTACGAAACCCGTCAAGCCCGTTACTGTCCAGCCATGACCCGTTGGATACGAAGCCGATTATTCCACCATTTTTTTCATCAAGTCTGTCAGAAGCCCATCTGAAAGCTTTAATATATGTATCATACGCCGCTTTATTGAGATTAGCCACTGATGCTGCTACGTATGTTGAAGCTATGCGATTTTCAAGTTTTGGATAATTTTGATTTTGAGCATTATCATTAGCAGACTTTTGACCAATTGAATAAGGCGGATTTCCAATAATAATCCTCAAATGTGTCTTTTGCTGTTCCATCACTCTTTTCGAGTTTTGCGGAAATATCTCGCTAAAAAGTTCCTCGCCTTCTTTTGTTTCGCCCAACTGGAATGTGTCAGTAAGGCAAATGCCAGGGAAGGGAGTATAGGAAAGTGAGGAATTAGAAGGTAAGGAATGTTTGGTATTATTATCATATTCCGCTTCTTTCTCAGCCGCTAATAATCCGCCATATCCACCGATTGTAGGGTCATATTCCATATTTTTATCTTTTCTAATTGTTAATTGTTCATTGCTCATTTTTAATTGATCATGATACACATTCTCGATGTTGATAGAAGCGATATAATACGCTAAAAGCACAATCTCGTTGGCGTGTATTTCTTTTTTATATTTACGTTCTAAATCTTCGTTTTTAATAATACCGCTTTGCAATAATCGTGTGATAAATGTGCCTGTTCCGGTGAAGGGGTCAAGTATATGGATATTTTCATCGGTCATGCTCCGCCCGAATTCTTTTTGCAAAACATCTTCGACACTGTGTATGATAAAATCTACAACTTCGACAGGGGTATACACAATGCCCAATTTTTCAGTAACTTTGGGGAAGGCAGTACGGAAAAACTTATCATATAATTCTACTATGATTTTTTGTTTGGCTTCGCTGTTGTCGATATTGCTTGCCCGCTTTTGGACATCAACATAAAATTTATCAAGTTTGTCTGTGTCTTCTTTTTTTGTTTTTTCGTTAAGGGCGGCAATAATCCCCTGCAATGATTGGGATACCGTGTTGTTTTGTGCGAATGAATAATCTTCAAAAAGGGCTTCAAACACCGGCTGTGTGATTATATGCTGCGCGAGCATTTCGATTGCGTCTTCTTTGCTTACAGACGGGTTAATGTTTTTATGCAAGCCGCTTAAATACTTCTCAAATTCATCTTTTGCTTTNCNNTTTTTATTTACAATGTCGGTAATACTTTCAATATGTTTTTCTGCGATTTTTGCAATATCGGCAGCCCATTGTTCCCAATAGGGTTTAGTGCCGCATTTCTGGACAATTTTTGCGTAAATCTGCCCTTGCAGTTTGGCAAATTCAAGTTCCAGTTGCCTGTCAAACCTCGACTTTATTTTATCCGAACCTTTGCCGCCTGAACCGCTGTCTCCATCAGGTGCATTGCCGCCGACAGGAGGCGGTCGGTCAACAATTATATGCGGTGGCTTCTTTTTGTTTAATTCAATTTTATTGATTGTCGCATTGAAACGGTCATCATGGGCACGAAGGGCGTTGAGGACTGTCCATACCACTTTGAATTTATCCGAGGATAATGTTACATCAGGGTCAGCGTCAGGGTGAACGACAACGGGAATAATGATATAGCCGTATTTTTTCCCTTCGGCTCTCCGCATTACACGCCCTACGGACTGGACAACATCAATTTGGCTGTTTCTGGCTGAAAGGAACATAACGGCATCAAGGGAAGGGACATCAACACCTTCCGAAAGACAGCGGACATTATGAAGAATTCTACATTCTTGTTTGGAGGCATCGGCTGATTTTAACCAGTTCAATAAGCCTTCGCGTTTTTGCGCTCCCATTGCTCCGTCAACATGATCCGCCTCGACAACAACCATTCGCGAGCGTTCTTCTTCGCTTAGGGTTAGATAATAGGCATCTCGTAATTTGTTGAAAAATTCGGCTGTTTCTTTAGATGTTACGATTTTTTGGCAAAATGCGACTGCGCTGCGCATAAGTGCGGGGTCGGGTATTTCAAACAGTTCTTTATCGTTCAGGGAGCGTTTTGAAAGGGCGTTGATACAGCCGATAATTTTTAATGCGCTTTCGACGTCGATTTCTTTGTTTTTGTCATTTGCAAATTGGGTTTCAATGTTCTTTTTAAGCACGTCGGTTAATTGGTCTTCTTGTACGGTCAGAATTATTACTTTGCAATCAGACAATAATTTCTGGTCTACGGCATCGCTGAAGCCGATACGGTACATTTCTTCGCCGTATAGTTCGGGGTCATCCATTGAGCATACTACGGCGGACGCTTCCCTTGCTTTTGCTTGGGCGGCTTCGGAGTAAATCCTCGGCGTGGCGGTCATATAGATACGTTTTTTGGCTTTGATATATTTATCTTCATGGACTTTTATAAAAGCGGCATCATCGTCATTTGACAGGGTTACGCCTGTGGTGCGGTGGGCTTCATCGCAAATAACAAGGTCAAAAAGGAAACTGTCTTTTTTATGGCTGTTAATTGATTTTTGTATCTTGCTGATTACGTCAATGGATTGGTATGTGGAAAATACAACTATGTTTCCGCCTTCCTTTTTTTGAGAATGGCGGGCGGTTTCAAATTGTTCGGTTATGTTTTTTGCATTTGTAGAGGCAGGTTGGGCAAGGTCGGCTAAGGTTGCTGTTGCCGTATCGTCATAATCTTTTTTATTGGGTTTTGAAACTGCTGCATCTGAGCAGATGCATATTGCGTGTATGGGTTTTACGCACTGGTTTTTCCATTCTCTTAAAGTCTGCCCCAATAGGGCAATAGAAGGTACAAGAAACAGGACGAGACCGTTTCCTTCGGTTTCCTTCTCGGCAATGCGGAGGCTGGTATATGTTTTGCCTGTGCCGCAAGCCATAATGAGTTTGCCGCGATCATTGGTTTTCAGGTATTCATGCACTTTGGAAATTGTTATTTTTTGATGTTCCAGCGAGTCATATTTTTTTACGGCGGCTTTTTTGCCTTCGGCAAGTTTTTGCCAATCAACGGCGGCATTGTACAGGTTGTAATAACCTATGCGTCCCACTTGTGGGTTTTGATTTTGAATGGTCGCTTCTGCGGCGGGGTTAAAGCCTTTTTTTGTGGTGTCTATCCAGAGGCGGTATGCGAAATTTACTTTTTTGCCAAATTCCTGTGTGTCGTTAAATGATTTGCCGGAAGTTGAGAGAAATGTATCTACTTTGGGTTTGTCTATACTTACATCTTCCTGATAGCATTTGCATTGAACAGCCCAATAATTGCCGTTTTTGGTTCGGGCTACAAGGTCTATGCCTAAATCTTTATCGCCGGAACCGAAGTCCGTCCTTGAGGGGAATTCGTTCCAGAGCCAGACTGTATCAAATTGCCCTACATAATATGGGTCTGCCATGAGGTAGGCTTACATGAGCCTCTCGAAGCGGAAGCCTTTATCCTTTTCGGAAAAGGATACATCGCGGTATTTTTGCAGAACTTGCTCGAATGGGGACATTTTTTCGTTTCTTCCCTCCCTTTCATGGTTTCATTCGTTTTTTGGCGTACTGAGGTTATTATAGCATAATTCCTCAATTCCGAGAAATAGGGTAAAACCAGAAAATTGTGCAAAGTATCATTTTACCGTGGGGTTGCCGTTCGCTGATCCCCATTGGGGCGGTTATCTGCGGTGCAAACGGCTGGATAAATCCAGCCTCACTGGTAGGAATACCGTGAATTTTATTTGCGCCGGAACGTGCCGTCTTTTTTGTCTACACCCTGCGGGTGCTTTGCGGGTTCCCCCGTGCGCCCCTTAAAATTTGGCGGTGAAATCAGGCAGATAAAGAAGTTGTCTTGCGGTGAAATATCATAAGATAGCGGCAGTATGCTTTGAGATTTCTCTACATTCGGGAAAAATTGCGTTTTTCCGCGAGAAAAATAAATTTGTCAGGGTAAAAAATCCGATGTTATGAAACATGGCAAAAAATGGGATGCACGCTCTCCCCTTGTTAAAAAAAGTCCCCACTGCCTATGACTTTCGGGGAAGTCATCAATGACAAAGAAAACGTTCATAAACGCCCTTTTTTTTATCATAAAAAAACTGTATGCACAACATATTAGGACATATCACTATATACAATAATATTTATTGGCAAAGCCTGTTGCGGTTTAATACCGCACCCCTTGGGGCGGTTCATGCTGGGGGTGCGGGGGATTTGTTCCCCGTGATTGCAAAGTACTCAAGATGAAATCTTTAATACCGCAGAGCTTGCATCGGGGAGGTTCATTCATCTACGTCTACCTCCTGCTCGTAATAGTAGGAGTAATCCACGCCCTTCATAAACATTTCACGGTCGTGGATTTTATTTGTCAAAGCGGATTGTAAAAGAGACTTAATTATCGAAGAATCTTCTGTGCTGATTGTCATAGCGTTAAGATAATCGTATTTGCCGATTTTGCTCCAATCAACGCAGCGTTTCAGATTTTTCTTGAGCATTAAATCGAGCCATATACGTGTGCTTCTGCCATTGCCTTCCATAAACGGATGAGCGACATTCATCTCTACATATTTGCCGACGATTTCGTCAAACGTGCGTTCGGGCATAGCTTCTATGCTTGCAAGCGTGTTAGTCAAATATTGCGCCATAGCAAATTGAAAGCCGCCTTTTGCGATGTTTTTTGACCTGATTTGCCCCGCAAAATCATAAAGCCCGCCGAACAGATAACCGTGGATTTGCTGTAATCCTTTGATTGTACCAACCTCCATGGTATCGAGCAAAGAGCTGTCAAAAAGAGCGTATGCTTTGGATTTGCTTTTACCGTCAATGGTTTCATCGCTGTAGGTGAACCATTCAATAAAACGATTTGCTTTTTTTCCCGGGAAGTTTTTTGCAAGTTCAATAATGCCGTCAAAATCAAGGCAATCGGTTAAGCGGCGTTTTCCGTCAGGCGCAAGCAACTTGAACCCCTTACAATTTGTAAGGAGTTCATTTTTTGATTTTTTTAGGCGGTTTTTTAAGACATACCAATAGTTGGCAGGGTCGGAACTTTGGCTTAAAACACCGACAACATCCACAATCGAAAACCACCATTTGGAATTTTCATCGTCCCAGACGGCTCTAACCTCGGTGTCATTAAAAAATCGAATGGATACCTTTTGCGCGCTCATTTTTTTCCGCCCTGCAACAGCGACTGAAATTCGCCAAGTTCTTTCATGTCAAATTCGTTTCCCCGAAGTTTCCCGATTAAGTAAACAACTTCTTTTTCTGATTTATTCGTGCTGAGGGGTTTAATACCCAAGAACTCGCTACGCGAGGGAGCTTCAGGGCGGGGTTCTTCATATAAAGGCTCCCAGCTTTGTGAATACGGCGGATTTGATACTACCGCGTCAACCCAAAACGGCTTATATGTGCCATGTGGATCATCTTCATCAAAATACGGCCAGTCATCTTCCAGTGTATCTCCCCTGCGAATAACAAGGTTGTCGGGCAAAATATCACGCATTATAAGGTTCATTCGGGTAAGATTATGGGTATTCTCCTTAATTCCTAGTATACCAGCTTTAATAAGCTTCCGACAAGGGAAATCATTACTTTGCTATGGGCAGGGGGAGGGCGGCGGGGCAGCGGAAACATTTGGGATTCTCCGCCGGTGACAGAAAATGGTGTCAGACTATCTGATATCATTGATCTCAAAAACACCAAAAATAATTATAACGAAGAGGTTATTTTTTTGCTTTGTCATCCTCCTTATCTTGTTTTTCCAATAGGGATGTTTTTTCTGTTTCATTTTCAAATAGCCCATATAAAAAATTAGTGGTTGCGATAGAAAACCAAAAAGATATGTCATCAAAAGGATTGCAATATTTATCCGCTTTTATACTTTTGTTCTTTTTGGATTTATTTTGCAAATTTCTTTTTCCCGCTCCTAGGCTATTTGTATAAATAAACATAGAAACCAATTCCGGCTTCAATTATTTCTCTTTTTGTAAAAGATGTTTGGTTTATCATTTCTATTAATTCATCTTTTAAATAAGCGTTTTTGGCCAGGTTTTTAAAAGTCCTTTTAACCCAGAAACGCTCAAAACCGGGCTTGGATATTTTACCAACTTCTTCTTCCAGACTGTGTTTTGAAACATCACGCCTCATGTCAACAATCAGGCAGATTCCGTCTTTTTTTAATACACGGTGCATTTCCCGTAACGCAAGAACCGGTTCCTTAAAATTCTTGAACGCCGCAGAACAAAAAATAAAATTAAAGGTGTTTTCTGGAAATGGCGCTGCTGAAACGTTGCCTTCCAGGAAAGTAACATTGACATTTTCCCGCTTTGCGTTTATTTTGCAGATTTCTACAAAATCTGGGCTTATGTCCATTCCGGTAATATTAAAACCCCCCATCTTTGCCAGTTCTATTGACATATATCCCGGCCCTGGCGCTACTTCCAATACAGTTGATCCGTCTTTAATGTGTTTTGCAACCTCTTTCGCATATTCCCGCATTTCGGCCAACCTTGTTTCACGCGTATTTTTGTCATACCACCGGGCGAAAGAACCGGTAATTCCAAGGTCTTTATACTTTCTGATAAACGAAAAAATAGCCATAAATAACCTCCTTAATTGTAATTTACTCTTTTCTGTTTACGTTCATCATCCTTTTTTTTGAATATATAATAAACCGCAGGCATTAGGAACAACGTCATAAGCGATCCAAATGAAAGGCCCCCAAGAACGGTTTTTCCTATAGGCGCTATCAGTTCTGATCCTTCACCCGGCAAGAAGGCCATAGGTATAAGAGCCAGAATTGTAGAGACAGTGGTCATTAAAATCGGACGAAGACGATTCCCGGCCGCTTCCACACAGGCATCATGAAGCGGATATCCCCGCTTTCGCAGCAGGTTTGTGTAGTCAACAAGCACAATGCCGTTGTTAACAATTATTCCTATAAGTACCAAAAGGCCGACTGCTGTGAATATGTTAAAGATGTCGCCGGTTATCAAATGAATAGCTACAATGCCTATGAAAGAAAGCGGAATGGTAAGAATGATAATGAACGGATCTTTAAACGATTCGAAAAGGCTCACCATGACACCGAATTCAAGGAATATGGCCACAATACAAATGAGTAAAAACCGGGTTATCATCTTAACCATTTCCGCATTGTCGCCGCCGTACTCAATAACAACATCATCCTCCATTGGAATTTCCGCAGTGATAAGGGCATCTACCCTGTCCTGCAGGGTGTTTATTTTGGCATTGGGCTTTGCCCCTGCTGTTATGCGAATTATTCTGCTTTGATTTTCCCGGTTTATGCTTAAGGGGCCTGTGCTCTCTTTCTCCAATGGCTTTACCTTTTATCAAGTCATCGGTGCGTAACTTTATATCAATAGCATTGCCACCGCCCATCATGTCAAATCCCGTGCTGCTAAAACTAAAAGACACTCCGGGAAAGCCGTTAAAATGCCTCCGTAATATCTCCTTGATGTCATCAGCCTCTTCAATCCTGTCATTATAATCCGGAAGCTGAATTTCCAGTGACCCTGAGTTAGTACCGCCATCTATACCAAAAATACCCCTTCCGCCACCGGCTCTAAGCAAAAGACTTTTATATCCCTTGACTTCATTTTTCACTATCAATTCAAGCTGTTTTAATACGGCTTCGGTTTCTGGCAAGGGAGTCCCCATGGGAAGCGTGGCGGTAACATTAACGCGCTCGTCTTTTTGGGATGGCATAAATTCCCAACCTATCAGAGGAACCATAAAAATGCTTGCTGCAAATAATAAAATAATGATGATAATAACGACTGCTTTATGCCCAAGAATCCTGTCAACTGCCTTTCGGTAGCCGTTGTCCAGCCATGCAAAAAAATGTTCAAATTTTATGTCAATCTTTTTCAATATTCCTTTAAGAGGCTTTTGCTTGCGCGTTTCAAGCGGGAAGAAATGGCTGGAAAGCACCGGTACAAGAAAAATGGCGGTAAGCAGAGATATCCCCAGCGAAATAACAACGGTGAAGGCCAAACCCGCAAACAATTCACCTGCCATCTCCAAAAGGCCCTGAAACATAACCAGCGGGGCAAATACACAAATCGTTGTAAGAGTTGAAGCGGTAATGGCCAGAAGCATTTCGGTACTGCCCAAAACAGATGCCGTTGTAAGGTTGGACCCCTTTTCCCGATAACGGTAAATATTTTCCAAAATAACAATTGAATTATCAACTAACATTCCTACACCCAGGACAAGACCAGCCAGGGTCATAAGGTTGAGGGTTAAATTGGCAAAATACATTATCATCAAGGTAATGATAATTGAGATAGGGATACTTATCCCGATGATCAGTGTAGGCTTAACTGATCTGAGGAACAAAAAGAGAACCAATACGGCCAGTACTGCTCCACTAATGGCGGTGTTTGATACTTGCTTAAGTGAATTTTCTATTATGTCTGTGGTATTGAAAAGTTCGGCGATTCTGACATCTGGCGGCAGTTCTCTGGCCATCTTTTCAAGCCTTGCCCGCAGATCCCTGGCTGCTTGTACAGAGTTCTTTCCGCTCTGTTTATGGATTTCCAGTATCACGGCGGGCTGGCCGTTTACATAGGCCGCATTGTCTTCATCACGATAGCCTTCGAATACATCTGCCAGGTCACGGAGGTACACCAGTTTGGGGGGCTCTGCCTGAGGTCCCGAAAAGCCGCCTCCCTTGTAGGAAATTACCGTGTTCCTTATTTCATCAAGCGAGGTGTATTCACCCATAGCGGTGAGTATGTAGGAAAGGCTGTTTTCCATAATACTTCCCACTGCCAACTGCATATTCTGGGCGGCAAGCATCTGCTGAATCTGGGTTACTGTGAGGCCATAGGCTTCAAGCCTGCTTTGAGGTATTTCTACCCTGATTATCTTTTCCCTGCCGCCAGTGACTGATGCGGTAGCAACCCCTGGAACCTGCTCTATCCTGGGGACAATGGTATCTACAGCCATTTCACGCAGTTCTTCGGAACTGCGGTTTCCGGTTACTATTAAACCCATGAGGGGGATCATCGCCGGATAGTATTTGAAGATCATCGGTGTATTTGCATCGGCAGGAATGTAATCGCGTATCCGTTCAAGCGCGTCACGAACGGCAATAGCTCCCTCTGACAGATCCGTACCATAGTTAAATTGCATCATGACCATGCCGGAACCTTTGCCGGACGTGGAGGTTATCTTTTCAAGCCCGGAGACTCCTGACAAGGCTGCTTCGAGGGGCCGGGTAATGGAACGTTCTACTTCTTCCGGGCCCGCGCCCGGTAAAGTTGTCACTACCGCCAGAAATGGGGGATTAATCTCCGGATACAGATCGACTTGCAGGTTCGTCAAAGCGAAAAAGCCTAGCCCTATGAGAAGGGCAAAGGCGACAAAGAATGTTTTTGGCCGTGATACTACAGTCTTTATTACCACCCCTGCTTCTCCATTAAGGTTAAATAGTCTGTTGAGTTCATTTGTCTAACAGTGTTAGTTTATAGCCTAACATCGTTAGTGTCAAGGGTTTTTTGACAAAAAATAATTCAAAACAACATGCCCATCCCTTCAGGCAAAACTTGACCCGCCTTATGTCGCCCAAGGCCGGAGCGGGGGGTGCGGCGGGGCGGCTGCGGGGGTGGCGGACATATTTGGAATTCCTCGCTGGAGCAGACCAGCGGAAAAAATCAAAAATGAGGTACAATAACGGCGTTCGGCTCACAGAACAAGAAGGATACGAATGGCTATGAACAAAGCAAATGCCCTGATGCGGGCGCTGAGGCCGAACGGGGCTGCGCAGGCGAATTCTACAAGCATGTCCGCCACCCCCGCAGCCGCCCCGTCGCACCCCCCGTTCCGGTTTTAAGCGAACCAAGTGCAGGTCAAGTTGAGCCCTTTAGGGCGGGGTTTTTCATTTATAGTATTGAAAAGTCGGGACTGAGTAGCTATGGTAACAGGTAGGATAGTGGAGAATGGGCATAACCAATAATGATATAGTCGAAGCGTCCATAAAAATACTTAGCCGGGACGGTATCGCCGGTCTTAGCATGCGGTCAATCGCAAAAGAACTGAATATCAAAGCGCCGTCTCTCTATTTTCACATAAAAGGAAAGACAGAACTGTATGACGGGATTGCCGAGTATATGTGCGTAAAATGCGCCAAACCTGATGTATCCCTGGAGGCAAAGGACTATCTTACCGAAGCGGCAAAATTGTATCGGGCTATGTTGCTCTCTGTAAAGGATTCAGTCAGAATATTTGAGGATTCCAGCCCGAATACTCCATGCAGAGTAGGGATAATTAGGGACTGGGTTGCGCGAATTTCAAAGATTGGCGTTAGTGAAAAAAACCTGCTAATTGTTGCAAACCTTATCAATAACTATGTTCTGTCTTTTACCGCGTATGAGCTTCGTTTAAAAAAACGAAATACGCCAAAGGAAATCCAGGCGATTCATGAAATGCTTAGTTTTAGCACTATGGCCCCAAAATGTTCAAAAGGGACAGGGGCAAGGGGCAGTAAATCCAAATTTATCAATAAACACGATTTTGATGAGCAGTTTACATTCGGGCTGCGTTTGATCATTGCCGGAATTGAGTCTGCAGGTGGCAATTAGCTCTATTTGCTGTCGGAGCTATCTATGTTGGCTTCTTCTTTGCCCGGAAGAAGACTTGAACTTCCATACCACTGAAGGCACTAGTACCTGAAACTAGCGTGTCTACCAATTCCACCATCCGGGCTTGTAGGGGCAGTATCTGCCTTTTCCGGGTAAAGGTCAATAGGCTGTTTGCCCTGTTGCGTATCTGGAGGCTTAACAAGGTGTTTTTTGGTAAAAAAAGGCGCAAATTCGCAGGGAGCGGGGCTGGCAAAAATTTTGATATTTTTTTTGTACCCTCTTGACCAAGTTTGCATATTTTTGGTATTCTTTCCAAACTATGTAAATTCACGGTAGTGTCCCCAAATAGTAGGGTTTAGGGGGATTGCCCTTGTAGCTCAGTTGGCAGAGCATATCCATGGTAAGGATAAGGTCATCAGTTCGATTCTGATCGAGGGCTGATGAGGGCCTTTCGGGGGTTTTCATCACTCATATTTGGAATGAAATGGAAGAGGTAATGTATGGCAAGCAAGAAACAAGTGGTTGAACTGATAGCCTTGCAGTGCAGCGAGTGCAAACGGCGAAATTATACCACCAGTAAAAACCGCCGGAATATCCAGGAAAAGCTGGAATTTAAAAAGTATTGTCCCTTTGACCGGAAGCACACGCTTCACAAAGAGACAAAAATTAAATAGAGGACCGAGGCGTATAGCTCAGTTGGTAGAGCGGCGGTCTCCAAAACCGCAGGTCGTGGGTTCGAAGCCTACTGCGCCTGAATTCGGATAAGGTGCCAGTATGCTGAAAAGCATAATGGGCGGGGGGAGTTAAACGGGCTTTGAAGCCTTTCAGCCGCTTGGCTGTTTATATATAAAGAGGAGAGCATGAAGAAAATAGTTCAATTCGTTAAAGAATCATACGCTGAGCTCCGAAAAGTGATTTGGCCGAGCAGGGAAGATGTGATCAGCTCGGTTAAGGTCGTGATAGTTTCTACCGTTATAATTGCGGCAATTTTGGGATTGATAGACGTGCTTCTGCTTTTTGGCATAAGGGCAATATTCTAGAGGAAAACAATGGCTACAGGCTGGTATGTTCTTCATATCTATTCCGGATACGAGAACAAAATTGAAAAAACTATTCGCATGATGATCGAGATGGGAGAACTCGACAAGGAGATCGTCCGGGATGTGAAGATCCCGTCTGAGGAAGTTGTCGAGGTTAAAGACGGCAAAAAACGTACTTTGGCCAAGAAATTTCTCCCCGGTTATATACTTGTGGAAATGGACCTTCCCGATGCCGATATGGGGTGGAAGATTCCCTGTTCTAAAATCAAGAAAATACAGGGGGTTACCGGTTTTGTGGGGACTATGGCGGGCCGTAAGCCTCAGCCGCTCACTAGCGATGAAGCCCGCGCTATTTTGCAGAAATCCGGCGAGATTAAAGGCGAACGCCCGGTTCGTACCCGCCAGAGTTTTTCCCCGGGCGAGCAGGTTAAGATTGTTGACGGGCCCTTTGAATCCTTTACCGGGACCATTGACGAAGTGTACCCTGAAAAGAATAAGTTAAAAGTTATGGTCGGAATTTTCGGTCGAAACGCGCCTGTGGAAGTCGATCTTCTGCAGGTGGAAAAATTATAACAAGTGGGAGAGGGCGGGAAATCCCAATCTCGTTAGTTTAGCGCCGGTTTGGGCGCCAGACACACCACGAAGGAGTATTTAATGGCAAAAAAGAAGGTTGTGGCTTACGTTAAGCTGCAATGTCCGGCAGGAAAGGCTACGCCGGCTCCGCCGGTCGGGCCTGCCCTGGGTCCTCA
>WQSQ01000051.1 GCA_009787775.1 Treponema sp. | reverse complement strand
ATGTATTATTTTGACACTACCGGACTTGAAGACATGATGATGTGCTATGATGATGTGCAGAAGGAACTTGTCACATATTTCGGACCGACTCCTCCGCCTCCCGCCGGACGTTATGAAACATTAATGAGGGAAAAACGCGCTTATGAATCATGCTGGATTTTGCCGGGCGGGTATGTCCATTTAAAAATAAACACGCGCACAAGCGATCCTGTTACTCTCTGGATTTCATTCCCGACACTGACAGCGATACTTGACAGCTAGTATACTGTCAGAATACTAACAAATAGTTCCGCCACCTGCCACAATATCTCCGTCATACATTACAGCGGCCTGCCCCGGCGTTATAGCGCGCTGGGGCGAATCAAAATCAATTCGCAGGCTGTCTTCTCCTGTTTGTTCCGCTGTCGCGCTTTGCGCAGCCTGCAGATAGCGTGTCTTAACCATTACGCGCAAAGGCTTTTTGATGTCTTCACACGCGATTAAGTTGATATTATTTACAGTCAGTGATTTTGAAAAAAGGGCGTCATCCGCGGCGAGAGTTACGGTATTGTCAGATACAGATTTTGAGGCGACATATACTGGAATGTTGGCTGCAATTCCGAGCCCTCGCCTCTGTCCTATGGTGTAGCGGATAAGTCCCTTGTGCCTGCCGATTACATTTCCCTCCGTGTCGATAATTTCCCCCGGCGGATAGCGCTTTCCGGTATATTTTTCAATAAAGTCCGCGTAATTTCCGTCAGGCACAAAGCAAATATCCTGACTCTCCCCTTTTGAAGCGTTAACAAATCTTTTTTCTCCGGCTATTTTTCTCACTTCATTTTTGGAAAGTTCACCTAACGGAAAACGAGTCAATTGAAGCTGCTGCTGAGTAAGGCAGTAAAGCACATAACTTTGATCTTTCTTTTCATCCAGCGCTTTTTTAAGGAGATATCTTCCGCTTACTGTATCTTTTGCTATGCGCGCGTAATGCCCTGTTACAAGAAGATCAAAATCAAGCTGCCTTGCGCGCAAAAGGAGAGAGTTAAACTTGATATGACGGTTACATTCAATGCAGGGGTTGGGCGTAGCGCCCGCCTCATATGTTTCGACAAAATGGCGGATAACTTTTTCTTCAAATTCTCCGGTAAAGTTTAATACATAGTGCGCCATGCCCAGGTTAAAAGCGACATTCCTTGCGTCATTTACATCAGAAAGAGAACAGCAGCCGCGGGGCTGCACCGCTATTTCACAAACATTCTGCTTGACATCCGCATTATAAAGTTTAAGCGTTATACCGATACAGTGATAACCCTGTTCAAGCATAAGGGCGGCGGCAACAGAACTGTCAACGCCGCCCGACATGGCGATTATTGCTTTATTACTCATTTTTTTTCACTTAACTGTAATTAATGAGTATGTTCGCAAGTGTTTTTTAATAATTTTCAGCTTTAATCGCGAAATACGCTTTTGGATGCTTACAGACCGGACAGGAATCAGGCGCTTTTTTTCCGATAACAATATGACCGCAGTTTGAACATTGCCAAATCTGATCGCCGCCGCGCGAGAACACAAGTCCTCCGTCTATATTCGCAAGCAGTTTGCGGTAACGCTCTTCATGTTCTTTTTCGATTTTACCTACGCCTTCAAATAACGCAGCTATTTCTGTAAAGCCTTCTTCTTTCGCTGTTTTCGCGAAACCCGCGTACATATCAGTCCATTCAAAATTCTCACCGTCTGCGGCGTCTTTTAAATTAACAGTTGTCGCGGGAACTTCGTTATTGTGAAGGAACTTAAACCAAATTTTTGCGTGCTCTTTTTCATTAAGCGCAGTCTCGCGGAATATCGCGCCAATCTGCTGATAACCGTCCTTTTCCGCTTTTGACGCGTAATATTGATATTTAACATGAGCCTGCGACTCACCAGCGAATGCCGTCTTTAAATTTTGTTCGGTTTTTGAACCTTTTAGTTCAGCCATAATACCCTCCGGAATTTAATTAATAATTAATTATATAATGGAAATATAGATTCAACAAGAAGAATCTATTATTTATGCCATATTGGTGAATTAATGACTAATAAATAAATTTATTTTAGAATAGCTTCAATCAATTATTATTTTTCGTATTTTTTGCTTATTTTACACATCCAGTATGAAAAAACTGCACCGGCGATTAATGTAATAACGCATGCGATAGTTCCGGTTTGCAGATAATTATAGTATCCTCCCTCCTGACGCCAGCCTGAAGCGATAGCGGCGACAAGAACAGCGGAAGCCAGAACAAATCCAATAATAATGTGATAAAAAACGGAATATGCTTTTTTTATTAAAAACTCAATGCCTTTTGAAAAAGGAAAAACAAAAATGAGTATTCCCAAAGCAAAAGGAATTAAGAAGGATAAGTTCTCGTTGAAATTTTTATATGAGTGAATAACTATATCATATAATCCAAAAAGCAGGAGAAATGTTGATGAGCTGAATCCGGGGATAAAAACAATTAACGCTACCGCGGCTCCGATAAAAAACGCCATTACGCGGTTTGGTTCAATTCCCAAAGATCTTCCAAGAGTCAAAAGAAATACAACTGTACCGGCTATAAATACGCAAATTAATATAATAATATGGATAGGTTTTCTTCCTTTTGCGCCTGATTTTTGCCATAATTCAGGCATTGTTCCCAGAATCGCGCCGACAAAGAACCATAAAAAAGGAGTTAAATAATTTTCTTTTAAAAAACTTATAGGGTGCGAAATTAAATAAATTCCCAATAATCCGCCTATTCCTACAGGAATAAAAAACAAAACATTTTTTACAAAATTTTTTGTAATGTTCGCGATAAACTCCACAATTCTTTCATATAATCCAAAAACAACAGCCAGCGCCGCTCCGCTGATTCCCGGAAGAACAAAATCCATTCCAATAGCAGCGCCTTTTAATAACCTGATAAACCAGTCTATAATTTTTCTTCCCATATTAACCTCTTGCGTTTACCATAATGAAGACGGATATACGCCTTCAGATGTCATCCTGTCAATTTTCCTTATCGCGTCTTCCCTGTCTTCTTTGTATGTAACACCAAACCAGTCTGAGTTTGCGTTAAGAACTTTTACTTTTGCAATTCCGTTTTGGATAAAGCAATCAACGGCTTTCGGAATATAACATTCGCTTTTAATTTGTCCCTTTATGTCGGCGGCAAATGTTTTTAAAAAATCATTAAAATATTTTTGAAACTCAGGCAGGATATCAGGTGAAAATCCCCAGAAATTCATTGATACGGGAGTATCGGGAGAAAGGTTCCGCTCCGCGCCGTCAGGCGCTGTGTTAAAAATACGCCCGTCTTTTTTCCCGATTGCCAGAAGTTCATCAACGCTGGAAAGAAAGCCGTCTTTTATTTCGCACACACCGCGCGCGACAGTTCCCTGAGGACTTAGCGTTTTTTCCAGTTTGTAAGGAACAATCGAAGATGTTTCACCTTCTGTGCGAAGATGTTTTCCCATAACAGCGAATGATTCCCTTCCGTAAAAGTCATCGGCGTTTATTACTGTAAACGGAGCGTCAATCTTTTCCGCCGCGCATAAAAGAGCATGTCCTGTTCCCCACGGCTTTGTACGTCCGGCTTCCTGAGCCGCGCGGAAAATGTCAGCGGGAATCAAACTGTCCGAATCCTGAAAGGCAAGCTCGCACTTAACTTTCTTTTCCATCCGCGAAAGAACAAGTCCGCGAAAATCTTTTTCGATATCATGTCGGATAATGAACACAATTTTTTCAAATCCGGATATAACGGCATCGTACACAGAATAATCGAGAAGCACTTCTCCGTTTTTTCCGATTTTATCCATTTGTTTAAGCCCGCCGTATCTGCTTCCGATTCCTGCGGCAAGTACAGCCAGAATTGGCTCTTTCATATTTTCTCCTGATTCATTTTATTATATGTAACAACAGAAAAATCATTATAATTAACAGTATTTGTTTTTTTCCAATTATCATCTATTTCCGGGAAAAAAGCATCTCCCTCATACTGCCCCGGAACCATTGTAAGATCGATTTTATCAGCAAGCGGCATAGACTGTCTATAAATCGATTCTCCGCCGCAGATAAAAATCTTTTCGTAGTCTTTACAAAATTCAACAGCGGCAGAAAGAGAATCAAAACACCTGACGCCGGAAACATCGTCTCTCTTCTCCCGCGTGAGATCTTCAGAATTAATTGTTTTAGATACAATTATATTTAATCTTCCCGGCAGCGGCTTTTTCGGAAGCGACTCCCATGTTTTTCTCCCCATGACGCAAGGCCAGCCCATCGTCATTTCTTTAAAGCGGGCAAGATTTCCCTTAACAGAAAAAGGCATCGCGTTATTTTTTCCGATTACCCTGTTATCCGCCATTGCCGCAATAATAATGATTTCCTGACTCACTTTAAGCTCCTGCCTTACTATACCGCTATTTCAAATTTAACCGCAGGGTGAGGATCATAATTTTCTGCTATAGTATCGCCGTAATGCCAGTCAAAAATAGAAGTGAAGTTTTCAGTTTTGATTTGAGGCAGCGTTTTTGGTTTTCGCAGCAGCTGAAGGCTAATCGCGTTAATATGGTTTATATAGATGTGCGTATCTCCCAGAAAGCCGATAAGTTTTCCTTCGCCAAGACCGCTTTCCTTCGCAAGCAGATGCAAAAGGCAGCCGTAACTGGCGATATTAAAAGGAAGCCCGAGCGCGACATCGACAGAACGCTGATTCCAGAGAAGATTTAATTTACCGTCAATGACTGTTACCTGAAACGCGTAATGGCACGGAGGAAGCGCCATGCGGTGAAGGTCTACAGGGTTCCATGCGCTTACAATCATGCGCCTGTTATCAGGATCTGTTTTAAGCGTCTGAACAAGTTTCTGCAATTGATCAATACCGCAGCCTTCAGGCGGAGTGTTATGCGAAATGTATTTAGCGCCGAAGTTACGCCACTGCCATCCGTAAATCGGGCCGAGTTCGCGTTCTTCCGTCATTCTGGCTTTGGTGTTTTCATCATTGGCGTACGGAACAATATCAGGGCTGCACCATTCATCCCATATTGAATTTTTCTGTTCTTTCAGCCATTCCTTGTCGGTTATGCCGCGGATAAAAAACTCAAGTTCAGACTTTATCATATTAAAAGGCATTTTTTTTGTAGTAAGCAGGGGAAAACCTTCCGCCATATCATGTTCAAACATCGCGCCGGCAATTGTCATAGCGTCTGTGCCTGTGCGGTTTGTCTTTCGAAAACCATGGTCAAGGATTTTTTTTACTATATCAAGATAGGCTTTCATTTATGCCAGTATAGCATAAATTATTTATCAGTGACACTCATAAATTTTTATGTTATGTTATCATTATGGATAAACAGCACTTGATATGGAAAGAAGAAAACCGCAGAAATGTTCTGGATTGCAGAATATTTTCTGTTTGGGAATCAAATTGTAAACCGCCGGCAGAACAGCACAGCAAAAATATGCAGCGGACATTTTCTATAATTGAAGCCAGAGACTGGACAAATGTTATTCCTGTAATTAATACGCCTGACGGGGAAAAATTTATAATGGTATGGCAATGGCGTCATGGCGCAAAAGAATTAAGCCTTGAATTTCCGGGAGGCGTTTTTGAACCGGGAGAAAAACCTGAACAAGCCGCGGCAAGGGAACTGTATGAAGAAACAGGTTATAAAGCGGGCAGTTTAAAAAAGCTGGGAGATTTCAGTCCCAATCCGGCAATAATGTCAAACAGAATACATTTTTTTCTTGCGGAAGATTTAAAATGCGAAGGCAGACAGGAACTGGATGAAGATGAATATGTAGATGTTGAATTAATCAATATTGAAGATGTTTTACAGGGGATGGGAAAAGCCCCTTATATCAACGCGCTTATGGGTTCCGCGTTATCGCTATATTACCAGCAAAAAAACACGCCTGAAAAGAAATGATCAGGCGTGTTTAATTAATCAGAATCTGTCTATAATGTGGACAGACACTAGTTACTAATCAAGTTTACTAAAATCCGTAATCAACATTTGGATCCCACATACCCTGCCTGAGCTCCCCTCTGTTGCTTGGAATATTAATAATAAAACCGGGACGGATTAGGTCTGGATTATCAGGCTGCGGCATCCGCGATCTGTTGGCTTCATAAAGCTCAGGCCACCTGTACGGATCATTGAAGACCCAGGGATAACCGGCTATTGTCCAAAGACTATCTCTCTCAACAGCCCACGTTCTGACCGTATACTGACTCGGAAGCGGCGCAGGTCTTGCGGCGGCAGTTACGCCGATCTGACTGCTGCCGGTTGCTGCAGTTTGATATGCTGCGGTGCCGGTTGTCTGGCCTGTAGTTTGGTCTATAGCAGTACCGGTTGTCTGGTTTGCTGTCTGCGCGCCTGTCGTCTGGGCTTGGCTTACTGCAGCTTGACCCGTTGAGGCACTGGCCGTTAGATTTGTTGGCTGGTTTATATCTTGCTGTCTGATAATACCCTCAATCGGTATCGGTTCAACACCTTCGGGGAGTTCAAGCTCCGCTAAAATCTCTATTGAATTAATTGAAAACATAATGGAATCGTTCCATCTGTTATGGATCAATGCATAAAGGCTTGCCTCATAGTATGCCCAGCTTTCATTGTAGGCGTTCGAAAATAATTCGCCGATATTGTTATAATGCGCCCAATTCAGCAAACGTTCGCTTTCATTAACCAGCTGAATGGCTACGTATTCATCAGAACGAACGGCATAAATATAAGCTTCCCTGGCGAAACCTGCTGAAGCTTCATAATCACCGTAATCAAATGTTTCAAGAGCCAGCCCGTTTAAACGCAAACTTTCCATATAATACTGATTGTTGGAAATACTGTGCGGTATCGCGTACAAGTCTTCGCCCGGAATCGACGCGGCGTAATATGTGACTGACTTAAAAACAGGTATTTTCATATCAAGTGATTCATACTGGGCAAATACCGTGACAGAAAAAAGCAAAGAAATAAAAACAACAAGAGAAATTCTACGGCTCATCTTGAACCTCCTTCAATAATTCTTTCAGCCTCCAGGGCTGTCTCATTACTTGCGCTGATCCTTTCTTCAGCCATTCTTATCGCTTCCTGCGCTCTGCGGCGGCTTTCAGCTGTCTCCTTTCTGGAAATGGCGAACATTGCTTCAGCTTCAACAAAAACAAGCGAAGCGCTGTGGTAATCACCGGATGTAAAAAGCGCGCCAGCCTGAGCGTACATAGTATCGGCTGTCCGGAATGTTTCACGGGCTGCTATATTGGCTCTTTCCGCCAGGGCCAGTTCCCTTTCTTCAGAAGCAGCCTGTCTTCTGTCAGAAGAGTAAGATATCCATCCGTTTGACAGCATAATATTGTAACGCAGCAATGCTTCCTGCGCGCTGAATACAGCGGCATTTCTGTCACCTGCCCCGAACTCACTTGCTGCCGCAAGAGCAGCCACATCTGCTCTTAAAAAATTAGCGGTATCATATTGCACAAAGCCGCGATCAATTATTTCCTCTCTTATAAGATAAACATCCGCGCCCAATAACAGATCTTCGTATTCATTAAGCGCCGCATTTGCGCTGATTCCGGCTAATGCTTTATTTCCCTCTTCATATTGATCTGCCGCCGTAAGAGCTGTATGATCCGCGTTCTGTATATACTTGGGGACAAGATGCGTTAATCCGGTATCAGCCAATCTTTGTCTTGCCAGATATGTATTAGCACCTAATAAAAGAATCTCATATTCATCCAGGGCCGCAACCGCAGTACTCTTTGATGTATAATAGTCGCCTGCTTCGTATTGATCTAACGCGGCAAGGGCAATCCTGTCCGCGTTGCGAAGATATACAGGGTAACGCTGCGCAAGCCCCGTATCAATTAATTGCTTTCTTACGGAAATTATCTCATCCTCTCTTGCCTGGGCGTAAAGCGGAACTGTTTTCCTGAAAAGATCATCATAAACATCAGCGGCTGCATTGTACGCGTTTGGATCACCGGCGGCGTTAAGCTGCGCTTCTGCCGCCTCCCAATCGCTCGGGAAATACGCAGGGCATTCAAAATCTATTGCCCGCTTTCTGGACTCCTCCGCTCTTGCCGCGGCTAAACCATGCTCAGAAGCAGGCTCAGACGCTGCCGTCAGAATCATCACAAATGCCGCTACCGGAGCAGACTCAGGTATTGCTGCAGAAATCAACCCGGCTGCCGGTGCAAATGTCTGCACCGACATGGGAACCGGTGCCGGAACAGAAGTCGGCATCGGTGCTGTATATTGGGACGGCGCTCCAGCCAGAGGGGCAGATCCGCAGGAAACGCTGACTAATAAAACTGCTAGTATTATTAAAACAATAAAGACACCTTTTCTCATCAACCTCTCCTTCCGGGAACTTCCTATACGCTTTGTTGCTGTAAACTGCGAATCCGAAAGCAGTAAACACAGCCTTCCGCAGCACAGATTCATACCATATAAGTATAGTATACCATTAGTGTATAATGAACACAAGAAAATATAATCGGTTTTTATACAATGATTTCGGAGGTTTATCGCATGGAGAAGTTCAGCTATGAAATTGTTAAACACTACGGCATCCTGTCCGGTGAAAAAAGCGGCTGGCAGAAAGAATTGAACCTTGTTTCATGGAGCGGCAGAGCGCCTAAACTGGATGTCAGGGACTGGGCGCCGGGACATGAAAAAATGGGCAAGGGCGTAACCCTGACCGAAGGCGAAGCTGCCGCCCTGGCGGAACTGCTTGTCGCCGCTTTGGCAAAACCGGAAAGCCAATAGAACCTAAATAATCAATGCTGGGTTCTTCTGTCAGCATATTGATTACCTCCGAACTATGCTCCTTAAAGAATTCTTTTAGTATTTCATTCCCTATACAGTATTTTATCGCGGCTTTTACAGATTCTTCAAGCGATAATTCTTTTCGGTACTCCCGTATCTATTAATACAACAAGCTGGTCATTGATCGTAAACGATACATCATTTAATTGTCCCATGAAAAGGACATCAGATAAAGTGTTAAAGCAGATAACAGCGTCCTTGGGAACATCAACGCCTTTTATAGCTGAGTACAGTTCTCTTAATGTTTCCGGATCGCTGAAGAGAGCCGAGAAAACGCTTGTCTTGTGTTTTCTGTTTACATTTGAACCCATAGTAACATCACGCGGTACTTTATACGCCTTAACTAAAGACAGACAGGAAATAATGGTATTTTAAAACCGTGCGTAAACGCACGAAAAAACCGTGCGTTCACACGGATTTCTTTTTTAACATTCATAAATTAAAATTTCTTTAGATGTTCATCCGTATAAACGGAATGTAAATATTTAAGGAGTATTCTATGAAAAGAAAACTGAGCTTAACCGGATTTGCTGTTTTAACAGCAATTATCGCATTGTCAATTACTGCCTGCCCGGACGGTTACTGGACTGGCGGCGGCAGCGGAAAAGGCGAACTGCCGGGTGAAATTGTAATTGATAACCCGCCGACCGCTGTTGTGGGAACGGAACTGAGCGCTGACTACTCCGGAAGCGAACCGGTCTCTTTTCAGTGGTATAAAGACGGCGTACCTATTCAAGGCGCTACTTTGCCAGAATACACGCCGACCGAGCCCGGCAGTTACACTGTAACCGTAAGCAGCTCAGGTAAAAGCAAGACAAGCGCTCCTGTAGTAATAAGATTCCCTGATCTTGAGGGAGAAATAACGCTTCCCGGCGGTACAACCGCTGATGTAGGCGAAGAGCTGAGCGCCGAATATGACGGAGAAGAAACAGTTACATACCAGTGGTATAAAGACGGCGTAGCCATTCCCGGCGCTACCGATTCAGAATACACGCCGACCGAAGCAGGCACTTACACCGTAACAATAAGCGCGCCCGGCCGCAGCAGCAAAACAAGCGACCCGATTATAGTCGGCGGCGGCGCGGCAGTTCCCGTAACAGGGGTAACATTGAACAAAACTACGCTTACTCTAACTGCAGGCGATTCGGAAACACTAACCGCGACAGTCGCGCCTTCTAACGCGACGAATAAAGCCGTAACATGGTCAACAAGTAACGCCGCAGTCGCAACGGTAAACAATGGCATCGTAACCGCAGTCAGCGCGGGAACGGCGACAATAACGGTAACAACAACTGACGGCAGCAAAACCGAAACTTGTACGGTAACGGTAACCGCCGCCACGGTACCCGTCCTTAACACCATCGAGGCAGTGCAAGCCTACCTTCCTTCGGCTTCAGGAGGGACAGCAAGCAACCCGGTGGCTCTTGAAATCGAATTTGACCTTGGTGTTATGACCGAGGCTGCAAGCAACTGGCAGCAGCTTCTTGGGGTAATTGCGGCAGCGGACAAACATGTAAACCTTGACCTCTCAGCCGCCGGAATGGCGAGTATGGGAACCCCGCCTGAGTTTAACCCTGATAGCAGCGTCACAACCGGCAAGAACAGAATTGTTTCTATTAAATTACCCGATGCCGCGGAAAGCATAATTGACGGTACCAATGCCGCTTCTTCCGCGTTCAACAATTTCAGCGCTCTTAAAAGCGTAGACCTCAACAGCGTTACTTCTATCGGCAATAGAGCGTTCTATGACACCGGCCTTACTGGCTCACTTACAATCCCCGACAGCGTTACTTCTATCGGCAATTGGGCGTTCTATAGCTGCAACGGCCTTACTGGCTCACTTACAATCCCCGACAGCGTTACTTCTATCGGCAATTACGCGTTCTATTTATGCAACGGCCTTACTGGCTCACTTACAATCCCCGACAGCGTTACTTCTATCGGCGATTCCACGTTCCGAGCCTGCGGCTTTACAAGCGTAACTATCCCCGACAGCGTTACTTCTATCGGTCAATATGCGTTCGCTAACTGCTACAGCCTTGAAAGCGTAACTATCCCCGACAGCGTTACTTCTATCGGTCAAAATGCGTTCTGGATGTGCAGCAGCCTTACAAGCGTCACCATCCCCAACAGCGTTGATGAGATCTGGTATTCGGCGTTCGCAGGCTGCACCAGCCTTGCAAGCGTAACCATAGGCAACAGCGTTAATTCTATCCGTGACAGTGCGTTCGAAGGCTGCACCAGCCTTACAAGCGTCACCATCCCCAACAGCGTTTCTGTTATCTGGAATTCGGCGTTCAAAGACTGCACCAGCCTTACAAGCGTAACATTCAAAGGTAATGTAAATTATTTTTATGGTGATAATTTCCCCGGCGATTTGGTAAATAAATATAAGGCGGTCGGCGGCGGTTCCGGCACTTATACAAGGCCTGATGGCAACAGCGATACGTGGACAAAGCAGTCAACACCGTAAGGCCGCTAAACGCTATGGCTCACGCGCGGAATTTCGCGCGTGAGATAAAAAAGAAGGAGGAAAAGGAAATGATGATTCCTGAAGCGTTAAACGTAATCCCCGGCCTATGGGACTTTGCCTCGCGCCTTCGTTCCGACTTAATCAACAACAAGGGCTTTTTATACGCCGTTGACTTTGAGGCGCGCCTTAACCTGGACATACTTGGCGCGCTCAAGGTTGACGANCTTAAGGGCAAGGCCGCCTCTCCCGCCTTCGCGGAACTTGTAAACAGTTTTGAGACAAGCGCGACTCTGGCCCTTGTAGCCGGCAGCGACCGCAAAGACTGGGACAAGCTCCTTTCCCTTCTCAAAAAGAACTGGAAAAAAACCGCCGCCCAGCAGGCGGAAGACAAGAACAGCGCAAGCGAAGAAATACTTGACTGCCTTGACGCCCTGAGTTTCGCCGCCCGCAAAATCGAAGCCCTGAAGCGCCTTGCCGCCATCGCCGGAAAAGACCCCGCCCTCCTAAAGGAACTAAACCTTAAAACCCGGCTTAATAACCTAAAAGCCGCCCTGCTTGACGTACACAACTGCCTCGCTGCAGTAATTAAAACCTTTGACAACACGGAGGGAAAAAGAACAGTGAAAAGATGAACAAAGAACAGGGAACAGTGAGCAGAGGAAAGAGAAAAGAGGTTAAGACTGGTTTTTAATAACAACCCGCGAGCGCGTACCTGCCTTGTCCGTGCAGACGGACCTGCCTTGTCCGTGCAGACGGACCTGCCTTGTCCGTGCAGACGGACCTGCCTTGTCCGTGTAGACGGGCTTACCTTGCCCATGTACGTGGGCTTACCTTGCCCGTGTGCGTGGGCTTACCTTGCCCGTGTACGTGGGCTTACCTTGCCCATGTACGTGGGCTTACCTTGCCCGTGTGCGCGGGCTTACCTTGCCCGTGTGCGCGGGCTTGGCTTGGAGAAGAAGAAACCAAAAATCTGTTTACCAGAGCTTGGCGGATGGTCGCGTCAAGGCTTGACGGACTGCGCGTCCAGATTAATAAAGTTGTTTTTATCCGGTAATTTTGTTATTATTAATTTAGAGGCGCAAGATGGAAATAGCATATACATATTGGGAAGGAGAAGACGGCTGGCTTGTCGGCTGTCTCAATGATTTCCCTGATAACTGGACACAGGGAAAAGACATCGCCGAACTGGAAGAAATGTTACTCGACCTTTACATTAATTTCAAAGAAGAAGCCAAAAAGAACACCGCACCGATTAAAAAATCCGGCAAGCTGAGAGTCCCGGCTTGAAAAGGAATTTGCTGCTTAAAATAATACTCAGACAAGGAGCGATATTTATCCGGCATGGCAGCAAGCATGATATTTATTTAAATCCGGGAAATAGAAGGGTTTAAATAATGCCGCCGCATTTACCCCGTGTAGAAAAAAAACCTGTTCTTTAATATAATGCCTCCAGTTATTTATTAAGGTGGTCGCGGAACTATGTTCCGAGTCTATAATGTGTCCACATTATAGACAGACTCTATTTTACAGGAGACAGTCGTGTGCATCCAGCAAAGCGCCCTGCGGTATAAACCGGTTGACGCAAAGGTAAGCTTCCCGAAACTTGAAGAAGAAATCCTTGCGTTCTGGGAACAAAACCATATATTTGAAAAATCCGTATCGCAAAGGAAGGATTCGGATGAATTCGTTTTTTATGACGGCCCTCCATTTGCCACGGGCCTCCCGCACTTCGGGCATTTTGTTCCAAGCACGATTAAAGACATAATACCGCGCTACCAGTCCATGAAAGGCAAGAAAGTTGAGCGGCGTTTCGGCTGGGACTGCCACGGCCTTCCTGTTGAAAACCTGATAGAAAAAGAACTCGGCCTCTCCTCAAAATCCGCAATCGAAGAGTTCGGCATCGCCAGGTTTAACGAAGCCTGCCGCACTTCAGTTCTGCGTTATGTGAAGGAGTGGAGGGCGACGATAACGCGCCTTGGCCGCTGGGTTGATTTTGACAATGATTATAAAACCATGTCTCCCGATTATATGGAAACAATCTGGTGGGTCATGAAGTCGTTATGGGAAAAAGGCCTCCTCTACGAAGGCCACTACATTCTCCCGTATTGCCCGCGCTGCGCTACAGTTTTATCCAATCATGAACTTAATCTTGGCGGATATAAAGACGTGCATGATCCCGCGATAACGGTAAGGTTTAAGACGGCAAGAAATGATGAAAAGAATATTCCTGAGAATACATATTTTCTCGCGTGGACAACTACGCCCTGGACGCTTCCTTCAAACCTGGCGCTGACAATGGGAACTGATATTGATTACGCGCTTATCACGGACATCTCCGATCCCCAATCACACTGCATACTCGCCGAGGCCCGTTTACCCGCGTATTATAAAAATGAAACAGATTATAGAATCATATGGCGAAAAAAAGGCTGCGAACTTGCCGGTATTCAATACGAGCCGCTTTTTCCGTATTTTAGAGACGCACCTTTCTCTTTCCGCACTTTTCTGGGAGATTTTGTCACAACAGAAGACGGAACCGGCATAGTGCATACCGCGCCCGGTTTTGGCGAAGATGACGCGCGCGTTTTAAAAGGGACAGGCATCCCTGTCATTTGTCCTGTTGACGGGGAGTGCAGGTTTACAGGCGAAGTTACCGACTTTGCGGGGCTCTTTGTAAAAGACGCTGATAAGGCAATTATCGAAAAACTCAAGAGCGAAGGCAAACTGGTAAAGCGTGATCAAATCCTGCATTCCTATCCTCATTGCTGGAGATGTTCAAGCCCGCTTATTTACCGCGCTGTAGGCTCATGGTTTGTCAGTGTGGAAAAAATAAAGAAAGACATGCTGGACGCCAACAGTAAAATTTACTGGATGCCCGAACACATCAAGGAAGGAAGATTCGGCAAATGGCTTGAAGGCGCGCGGGATTGGGCAATCAGCCGAAGCCGCTTCTGGGGTAATCCGCTTCCAATCTGGAGATGCGGAGAATGCGGCAAGACAGTCTGCGTCGGAAGCCGCGCTGAACTGAAGGAACTGTCCGGAATATATCCTGAAGATTTACACAAACATTTTGTTGATGAAATCACCGTCCCCTGTTCCAAAACAGGCGGCTCCTGTAACGGCGCAATGAAGAGAATACCAGAAGTTCTTGACTGCTGGTTTGAATCGGGCGCTATGCCTTACGCGCAGAATCATTATCCGTTTGAGAACAAAGAATTTTTCGATGCTCACTTCCCTTCGGATTTTATCAGCGAAGGGCTGGATCAGACCCGCGGCTGGTTTTATACGCTGACTGTTCTCGCCGCCGC
>WQSQ01000050.1 GCA_009787775.1 Treponema sp. | reverse complement strand
ATTGACTTCATAAACGAAGCCTCCTTTAAAAAAATTATGGAACATACATTCCAATGAAGATTATAGTATAGGTATGAAAAAAATACAACAAAATATTTTATACACTGTGATGATATTGCCTTGTAATTATCCCGAATTTCAACTATTATTTTCGATATACAGGAGATGATCATGCTTTTATCCGAACTTTCAGCGCCAATTACAGATTTATCAAAAAAAATAAACGAAACATGGAGGCGGCTTTGAAGACGCTTCCTTTGCGCAGCGTATAACCGATACAGAAACGAAAATTGCCCAGCCAGGTTTCTGGAATGATCAGGGTAATGTTGAAAAAACAGTCGCTGAACTTAAAAGTCTTAAAAACCGGTATGAGCCGTGGAAGGCGCTTCATGATGAAATGGCGGATTTGCAAACACTTTATGAGCTTGCAGTTGATGAAAAGGATGAGAGCGAAAGCGCTGGTGTAGAATCTTCTTTAAAGGATATCTGCGCCCGTTATGAAAAACAGAATATCTTTGAGCTTATGTCGGGCGAGGTGGATAAAAACTCCTGCTTTTTAACTGTTCATTCAGGCGCGGGAGGGACAGAGGCGTGCGACTGGGCAAGCATGCTATACCGCATGTACCTGCGCTGGGCAGAACAGAAAGGTTTTAAAGCGGAAGAAGTTGACAGACAGGAAGCTGAAGGGGGAATTAAATCCGCAACTTGCCAGATTGACGGAGACTTTGTTTACGGTTATCTGAAAGGAGAATCGGGGATTCACCGGCTTGTCAGGATCAGTCCATTTGACTCAAACGCGAGGCGGCACACATCATTTGCTTCGGTTTATATTTTCCCCGTTATTGACGATACTATCGAAGTAGAAATTAAACCTGAGGATTTACGCATAGACACTTACCGTTCAGGCGGAGCGGGAGGCCAGCATGTAAATAAGACGGACAGCGCTGTCCGCTTTACCCATCTTCCGACAGGAATTGTAGTTGCCTGCCAGAACGAACGCAGCCAGATAAAAAACCGAGCGATTGCCATGAGTATATTAAAAGCGCGTCTTTATGAACATTACCGTCAGGAGAAGGAGAAAGAAAACGCCAAATTCTCGCAGGAGAAAAAAGATATTTCATGGGGTAACCAGATAAGATCGTATGTGTTTCAGCCGTATACGATGGTAAAAGATTACCGGACGAAGGTTGAAAAGGGAAATATTCAGGCAGTAATGGACGGAGACATCGATCCGTTCATCGAGGAGTATCTGAAGTTTTCCTGGCGCTCAAGTAATGCACTGCGAAGCAGTGCAGATGAATAATGTAGCACAGCGTGGCGCAAAAATAAGGTCAATTAGGCGATTGACAGCGCGAGGGATTTATCCCGAGCAGTGCGCCCGGAGCACAGATAATGCACTGCGAAGCAGTGCAGATGAATAATGCGGGGAGTTGTTTTTGAATAGAAGGATTTGTTTTAAAGTTTTTCTTTTCTTCATTTTGTGCGCGCAAATATTCGCTGCCGGAAAACAGGAAGAAAGCGTGATTAAAACGCAGAATGATGAATGGATTCTTTGTGTTACCGGCATTGATGCAAGCCAGCTTCCTTCCCAGAGAAACATATCAGAAATTGTTTCCAGAATGATGGTTGAAAGATTAAACGCTGTCAGTTACCGTACACGTATATCTTCTGAATACGCTTTTTATGAAGACAAAGCATGGGCAAACAGCCGTTCCGCAGCGGCAAGAGCGTTAAACGCCAAACTCGAAGAAAGAGCTTCTCTTATCTACCGTGGTGATCCGGACTGGAGATACCGCAGAAATATTGAAACAATTGATTCGGAAATTGAAAGACTAAGAGCCAATCTGAATGAAATTGAAAAGAACGCTCCAAATATAAATAATGAACCTGGTTTTAAATTATTTCCCTCCAATCTTGATCTTGTGTTTCCTGCCGCTCCGCTTGCAGGCGCCGAATATAAATTTTGCGGTGACCGGAGAATTGACGCGTTTCTTGTTGTGTCTATTTCCGATTTTTACGGCAGATACCTTCTTTCACTGAAACTTTACACAGTATTTACCAGGTCATACTCATGGGAAGACAGTATTGTTTTTTCATATGATGATATTAATGACGCGCTTGATGAAATTACTCAAAGGCTGCATTTGGTTCTTTCAGGAAACCACCCTGCTTCTGTCGCAATAAGAACAGAACCAAATGACGCGCTTTTGCTGATAAATAATTCGTATGTTAACAGAGACGGTAATATAACAATTGAATACCCGCCGGGATCAATAACAATTGGCGCATCAGCTCCAAATTATGAGAGTTTAACCATTAATACCGATGTTAAAGGCGGAGAGCAAATAGATATATATTTCAGGCTTAATCCCGTTGATTACAGAAATATTGATATTTTGTCTGGTTCACAGGGCAGCGTTTATCACGGAGCTTTATATGTGGGAGAAACACCTTTAACGCTGCGTCTTCCGGCGGGCAGAATGGAGTACATAGAATTTGAGACTCCGTCCATGGAAAGATCGGCGGTAATATTTCAAGTACCTGAGGGTTCGGATCTTTCCCAGTCTCTGACTTTGTTCCCCGCACTGCCTCCTGACAGGGGACATGTAGAAAAGGAGAGAAGAGCTTATTATTGGGCATGGGGCGGTACATGGATTACAGGCATTAGTACATGGATAGCGTATCAATCATATATGAGCGCGGACGCTGCCATAAAAACTGCGAATTCGCCGACACAGAATTTTTATGACAGTCATCGGACAATGTATTATTTCAGCATGGGTACCGCGATTGCTTTTGGTGCCGTAACCGTGTATGGAATATACCGTCTAGTCAGGTATCTCTATACGGCTAATAAAAACGCGGCTATAACAGCGGAAGTAGAAGAAAATTAAATGAAATTCAGTGATAGAATAAAGAACTTTTTTTCCGGTAAATTAAATGTTAACCAGGAAACTTTAGATGATTTATGCGACTTGCTGATTGAAGGTGATTTCGGCGCGGCGCAGGCTGTGAAAATTACTGACCTGTTAAAAGAGCGCAGCAGGAAAAGCGGTGAAGGCGGTTTGCTTCAGCTTCTGGCAAAGCTGCTTTTGGAAGAGTTGAACAAGGTAAAAATTAAGGATTGTTCGCCTGTCAACGATAAGCTGACAACGATTCTGCTGCTTGGAGTAAACGGTGTCGGAAAAACGACAACAGCAGCAAAGCTTTCATTTATGTACGGAAATCAATATAATAAAAAAACAATCCTTGCTGCCGCTGATACATTCAGGGCCGCTGCTGTAGATCAACTAAAAATCCATGGGCAAAAACTTGATACGCGTGTTGTCGCGCATAAACAGGGAGGAGATCCTGCGGCAGTGGTGTATGACGCTCTGGAAGCAGCCCTCTCAGGCGGAACGGATTTTGTTATCGCTGATACCGCGGGAAGAATGCACACTAAATCCGCTTTAGTCGAGGAACTTAAAAAAATTGACAGAATAGTGGAATCAAAGGCGCCTTCGGCGCGTTATCTGAAATATCTTGTGCTTGACGCGACAACGGGAAGAAACGCACTTGCCCAGGCGGAGGTATTTCATTCAGCGGTTTCACTTGACGGAGTAATATTGACAAAATATGACTCAAGCGCGAAAGGCGGCGTTGTTTTTTCTCTTGCCTCAGAATTGCAATTGCCTGTTGTTTATATATGTACCGGAGAAAAATATACCGACATGGAAGTTTTTAATCCTGAAAAGTTTGTAAAGGAATTTGTGGGAATTGAATAATAAAACCTTACCAAACGGGATAAGATGGTTCGCTCTTGCGGCAGTGCTGCCGGTTATTCTTCCTTTCATGGTTGTATTTGCCGGTTTTATTGTTCTGGCGCAGGATTCAGATATTTTATCCGCCGGTCTGTTTTATGAAAGAAGCAGGGATTTCTCTTCAGGCTGGGTAAGACCTGCAAGATGGTATCGATCAAACGCGGGAGGCATGGCGCTTGAAGAGATACATTCCCGCACTGTTGCCTTAAGAAACGAATATGCGTTAGCGGTTATTTATGCGCATCATAGTGAAATACCGGATTTCCTTACACAGTTTTATAATGAAGATTACCTGCCGGAGATACGTATCCTTTACAGGAACGGAGAGCAGACAAGGACGCAATGGATATTGAGGGACTCAAGCGGTAAAACAAGACTTAACGCGGTTTTTACAGAACCAGGCGCGGCATCTTTGCAAATTGCAGAGCTGAATGTTAATGAATCATTTAATTATACATACAATGATAATGTGACCGGCTTTATCGAGATTTTTGACAGGGATTCATTATTAATAACAGAACACAGGTTATATGAAAACGGAAGAAAGAACAGAATCAATTATGAGTTTAATAATAATCTATTAATCAGCGCTGTTGTTTCATCCCAGGAAAACAATAGTGAATATAGGGAATTATACGCTGATTATTACCGATACAACCGCTACTTGTCATTAAGGGCAGTAGAGCGGGTATTTTTCAGCGCGCTGGAAACAGATGAGCCGGTTTTTATCAGTTTTCCAAGACGTGCAATGGATGCTGTCAGGGACTTTGATCTTGGCGCACAAAGAATCAATTTATATCCGGAATTTTTCGGAGACGGTTTAAATGAAGGCGGCAGCAGAATAGTATATGAAACTGACGAAAGAGGAAGAATATTAAGTGAAACTTTTTACAATGAAAATGAAGAGATTGTCTGGATAGTCCGGAATACATGGGCAAATAACAGAATTGTTTTTTCAGTTAAAATTGAAGATGATACAGAACTTCTAGCCGAATATGAGTATGATTCCGGCGGAAATAAAACTCTGGAACGAAATTATAAAAACGGCATTATTGAACGGGTTGTAAGTGTTGAAGGAAATACGGAAATTGAGGAACTCTATTTAAATAATGCAGTAGTTCTGAGAGCTGTATGGGAAGACGGCAGAAAAATATCTGAAACAAGGATGAGATAATTGAAAAAGCTCTGGATTCTTTTTGTCGCATCACGCTATATATTTAAAGGACGAAGCAGCTCTCCTGTTTTGGCTGTTCTTGGAATAGGAATCGGAGTACTCGCCTTAATTGTTATTATCGCCGTTATGAACGGATTTCAGCTTGGTTTTATTGAAAGTATACTGGAAGTTTCATCATATCATTTACGCCTGGAAAACTTTCCAAATGAAAGAATTAACGAATTACAGGAGATCATGCTGTCAATTCCCGGCGTAAATGCGGCAGTTCCGTTTAATGAATTACAGGTTCTTTCAAGAGGAAGAAGAGCAAACCAGCATGCGGTTCTTGTAAGGGGTTTAAGGGAAAACTCTCTGCAAATTGACAGGGCAATGGAAAAAATATTAGTTTTTGAAGAAGGCTCTTTTGATATATCAAATACCCGCAATGTATTATTGGGAACCGAGCTTGCGCGCCGTCTTGGGCTTGGAATCGGCGATGAAGTTTCTTTTTATTCAATTACAGAAATTTTATCCGCCCAGGACGAAGGCGGTATTGCTGATTTTATCATAACCGGCATTTTCAGAACAGGTTATTATGAATATGATTACAGCTGGGCATTCTTAAATATTGAAAGTATATCCCAATTGGACAGTGAAACAGATCTGAAACTGGGATTAAAACTTTCCAACCGCTTCCATGATAATAGCGCGCTTGAAAACGCGCAAAGAAAATTATCTGATTCAGGCTTCAACGGCTTTAAATTATCAAGCTGGCGTGATTATAACAGATCTTTCTTTGGAGCGCTGCGCACAGAAAAGCTCTTTATGTTTATTCTTGTCGGGCTTATTTTTATTGTAGTCGGTCTTAATATTTATCAGGCCCAGAGAAGGTCGGTTCTTCAGCGCAGGGAAGAAATCGCTCTTATGCGCGCAGTGGGCGGAAATGAAAAGTCCGTTCAACTGGTGTTTGTAATAGACGGCGCTGTTATCGGGCTTACAGGTTCATGTTCAGGCCTTATACTGGGTCTTTTTATCGCGTCAAATATTCAGATGTTTTTTTCGCTTGTGGAAACAATTGTTAACTTTTTTGTTGGACTAGTTAACAAAGCGGCGTTTTTCCTGGGAGCGGGAATAGCAGGAAACTTTGAAATATTCTCGCCGACAATTTTCTATCTGAAGGAAATTCCTTCCCGAATAATAAATTATGAAGTAGTAATAATATTTATGTTTGGTTTTCTGTCTTCTCTTGCAGCCGCTTGGTTTGCGTCACGGAAGGTAGCCAAAATACTGCCGGCGGAGGTGCTGCGTTATGAATGAGATTAAAAATCTTGTTAAAGTATCAAACATTGTAAAGAATTACGTTTCGGGTACGGAAACGCTTCATATCCTAAGAGGCGTAAACTTTGAAATAAAAGAGGGAAAGTCAGCTTCAATAATGGGTATAAGCGGAAGCGGGAAAAGCACGCTTCTTAATATAATAGGAGGGCTTGATCGCACTGATGAAGGTGCGGTATTCATAGGAGGCGATGAAATTACATCCCTTGATGAAAAGGGATTATCGCAGTATAGATCAAAACGCATAGGCTTTATTTTTCAGTTTCATTATCTGTTAAAAGATTTTACCGCTCTTGAAAACATAATGCTTCCCGCCTTTATCACCGGAATAAAAAAAAGAGAAGCTATAGAAAGAGCCGAAGCTCTGTTAGCTGACGTAAAGCTTGAAGACAGAAAAAATCATTTTCCTTCGCAGCTATCCGGCGGAGAGCGTCAGAGAGTAGCGGTAGCAAGATCAATGGTAAACAATCCTGCGCTGATTCTCGCGGACGAACCGACAGGAAACCTTGATTTACAGAATAGTGAAATTGTAACACAGCTTCTTTATGAAAACGCCTTAAAATGGGGAAAGACATTAATTTTAGTTACTCATGATAAAAAAATAGCTGAAAAGGCATCGATACAGCTTGTACTTGAAAACGGACTGCTCAAAAATGAGCAGATAACTGTGAAACGGCGAAGGACAAGAAAAAGTTATTCTTTTAAAAGCGCTAAAAACAGGAGAAGACTTTGAAAAGAAGTGCTGCCTTTTTTATCGCTGTTAGGTATATCTGGTGCAGGGCGCACGAAGGAGTGCGGTATCTAAGAGGTGCAGCAGCGGGAATTGCCATAAGCCTTGTTCCGATAATCATTACATTAATTGTCGCAGACGGAATGATAAGGGGAATAACAGACAGATATCTTGAATTGGGAACAGGGCATATACAGGTTTTTGACTATTTTAATATAAATACAATTGAACATACGACCGAACTAATAAATGAAATTGACGGCATTAGGGGAATATGGACAGAGCAGCGGGGAATGGGAGTGCTTGCGGGAAGAAACGGAAGGGTAGGGGTTACTGTCCGTTCTATTGAATCTTCGTTTTGGGATGATGCAGGCAGCATTGGTTTCCTGAAAATAATTGACGGCAGCCATAAACCGCAGACAGACCGCGAAATTGTGTTAGGTGAATCGCTAGCCGAAAGTATCGGTGCGGGAGTCGGAGATACCGTAAGGCTGATGACTTTAAGGTATCTGGAAGGAGGCCGCATGTCTCCGAGAACGGCTCCTTTCACAGTAAGCGGAATTGTATCATGCGGTTATAATGAGCTTGACGCCCTATGGTGCATAACAAACTCCGAAGGAGGAAAGCGCGTTCTTTTAGACGATCAATCGTCATCAGGTTTAATTATCAAGATAGACGATCCGTACAGGAGAGTCGGCGATACTGCCCGGGAATTATATTCAAAGCTTGGAGGCAGTTACAATATTTATACATGGAGGGATCTCCTGCGCTCGCAGGGCAGTTCCTATGAAACAACAAAGCAGCTTTTATTATTTATAATGGCGTTGTTAGTTATTGTCGCCGCTGTCAATGTATCTTCGGCGACAGGCATGCTTGTTCTTGAACGCCAGAGGGACATAGCTGTATTGAAAGTATCCGGAGCCGATGTAAGAGGCATAAAAGAAATCTTTCTTTTCTCAAGTTTTCTGACAGGGTTTGCAGGCGCCGTTATCGGTATCTCTTTAGGGCTCTTGATGAGTGTTAATATTAACTTACTAATACACTCTCTGGAAAAATTTCTCAGTTTCTTTTCGCTTCTTTTCAACGGTGTGGAAGTAAAGATACTCGATCCAGGTTTCTACCTTGAAACAATTCCGGTCATTATCGACTGGGGAGCCGTATTATTAATAGGACTTTTTACAGTTTTATGTTCTGTACTTGCGTCATGGATTCCAGCGCATAAAGCAGGAAAACTAAAGCCGATGGATCTGCTGCGCAAAACCTGATTTTCCCGCTGTTATTTCCATTTCTCGTTATCCAAGCTTTTGCGCAACAGCGTCAATAAACTCCCATGAGTTGAGAATCTTCTCAGGCTGCGGATCGGAAAGTCTTGCAAGGTCTCCTGTCATTATTCCCTCGTCTATCGAGGAAAGCACAGCGTTTTCAAGTTTCTTTGCGAAACTTATAAGATCAGGAGTATTGTCAATCTCACCCCGTTTTGCAAGAGCGCCGCTCCAAGCGAAAATAAGAGCTGCGGGATTTGTGCTTGTTTTTTCTCCTTTTTGCCAGCGGTAATAATGCTGCTGCACAGTCCCGTGCGCTGCTTCATATTCAAAAACACCGGATGGAGATACAAGGACGCTTGTCATCATCGCGAGGCTTCCGGCTGCGCTTGCAATCATGTCGCTCATAACATCGCCGTCATAATTCTTGCATGCCCATAAAAAGCCTCCTTCGCTTTTTACAACACGCGCGACAGCGTCATCTATCAGTGTGTAAAAATATTCGACACCAGCGTCTTTGCATTTTTGCTTAAACTCGGTCTCGTATATTTCATTAAAAATTATTTTAAACCGTCCGTCATATGTTTTGGAGATTGTATCTTTTGTAGCGAACCATACAGGGATTTTCTCGTCAATCGCGTATAGAAAACAGGCGCGAGCAAAACTTTTTATTGATTCGTCAAGATTGTGCATTCCCTGAACGATGCCTTTTCCGCTGAATTCAGCTACCTTAACACTTCGTTTTGATCCATCAGCTCCGGTAAAAACAAGCTCAACTGTACCTGGTCCGTCTATTTCCATTTCCGCTGCCTTGTAAACATCGCCGTAGGCATGACGTCCGATAACTATAGGCGCTTTCCATGTGTTGACAGACGGTTTTACACGGTTAACAGAAATGGGCTTACGGAAAACTGTACCGTCAAGAATCGCTCTGATTGTCGCGTTTGGACTTGGAAGCAATTGTTTAAGATCATACTCTTTCTGCCTTGCCGAGTTTGATGTAATTGTAGCGCACTTAACGCCTACACCGTATTTTTTAATGGCATGCGCCGACTTAACAGTAACTTCATCATTTGTATTGTCACGGTTTTTTAATCCCAGATCATAATATTCTGTTTTAAGTTCTACAAACGGAAGAAGCAATTTCTCTTTTATTACTTCCCATAAAACGCGGGTCATCTCGTCTCCGTCAAGTTCGACAAGAGGGGCTTTCATAATTATTTTCGCCATGAGGGCAGTATAACAGGTAATAATGCAGATTGGCTAGAGAGAAATGCGGAATGAAGAATGTTATATCATCTGTCAAGTTCCAAACGGGCTGCATGGTTATCGCTATCCAGGTTTACCGCGTATTGAAGTGAATGCCGCGCATCATTGGGGCGGTTAAGAGCCGAGAAACACCTCGCCATGTTTACATATATACGGGAAGCGGTTTTGGGATTTTTTACCATCGCAGCGGCAATTTCGTAATTTTCCAGGGCGCGGGAAGGGGAATGCAGCGCTTCCATGAGACGGCCAAGATTAGCGTAATGTGTCCAGTCAGCGTCTTGCGGCGGAATTGAACGCAGTATATGTTCTGCCCATTCAAGATATCCTTCATTCATAAATTTTACGGCTTTGTATGTGCTTGTCCATGGATATGACATATAGAATTGATCTATGCGATCAAAGAGTATTCCGGCTTCATCAAAGCGTCTCTGGAAAAAGAAATGCCACGCTGCCCATTTATAGAGGTCTTCATTTCTCTCATGCCGATCCAGCAAAAGCCATGTCTCAGCAAGCTGGCGTCCGAGGTTCTGCTCTTGAGCGTACAGCTTGCAAATTTCAAGATCGATATAAGGATAATCAAATTGCGGAAACCGGGGATTACTCTGTAACAGTGCAAGCGCACCTGAATTATCAAGAAACCGGCTGTAACGGATTAATCCGTATTGGCCAGCTAAAGACGGCAAGCGGTTTAATTTCGTTAAAGCGTTGTTTTTCACTAATTTTTCAAGATATAATAACGCTGTATTTTGATCTTCTGCTGTTACAGCAAGGTTATAAAGGCTCACCTCATTAAAATTTGATTCAGCCATGATTTTCCAGATTCCTGCGGCAGCTTCCTCGTATCCTGCGAGGTAGAGCGCGTCTGATTGGCGGATCATTGCAAATGAAGACACTTCCGTTTCTGACTCGCTTGTTAAGCCCTGTATTGCTGTGTATTCGCTTAAATGTGAAAAGATTTCTGCACTGCGAAGAAGATCGCCGAAATCATAATAATACTCAGCGGCAAAACCCAATGTTTTTACAGATGGGGATTTTAACAAAGTTTGAATATCGGCAAACGCGCCTGTAAAATCCCTGCGCAGAGTCTTCAAAATAATCATGTTCCGGAAAATCACTTCTTCTTCATCAGAAAAAGTGTCTTTGTTTTCATAAAACCGCAAGGAAGAAATGGAAAGAATATCCTGAGGTATTGCTTCGGCTTTTTGCGGGTTTCCAAGATCTCCGAGTATAACATGAACAGCAAGCCTTAAATTATTCATGCCTGGATCTGTAAAAAGCGAAAGTAAAGAGCGAAGATGATCTTCTGCCTCCCTGTTAACCGCCGAATTTTTTATTATTGATGATACCGCAAGCGCTATTACAGGCTGTGAGGACGGATAGGCTTTAAGTGCGCCGTCAATTGATCTTCTGTAATTTGCGGCGGAAGGCGGGTGAATATCCGCAAGAGCTCTTCTGCGCTTGATGATTGAAAGCCATGATTCAACCGAAAGCGCTTTTTTTTCCAGGCTGTCAAGTTCGTTGTTAAGATGATCGAATTCCCTGTCAGTAAAAAACAGGTCTTTAAAAACGGCATCCCAATCATTCAGGAGATATTGAAAACTTTCATCGGGTTTATTTACAGCAGTATGGCTTCTTTCCGTCAAGTAAAAAAAAACAAACGCTCCGAGCGCAAGTAATAAAAGAATAAAACCCGTAATCAGCGTTATGCGTAATTGCTTCGCGTCCGCGGCTTTGTTCATAAATATTTATCAGTTTCGCTTTGTCCCTGCACAGCAGACATCGCGGGATTTTCCGACTGTAATGTTTTCCGGATTCCGTCAAGAACGCCGTTAATGAATTTATATGAGTCGTCCGTGCCGTAATCCTTGCAAATACCGATAGCTTCGTCAATTACAATTGAAGGAGGTATATCATTTTGAAAGATGAGGGAAAAAACCGACATTCGCAAAACCGCGAGGTCTACGCGGTTAACGCGTGATATATCCCAGTTGTCCAGATGGTCCTTAATTGTCTTGTCAATTACCGCGATGTTTTCTATGGTACCCGCAACCAGAATACTGGAAAAGGCTGTTATACCTTCATCCAGCTTCTTCTTCTTTTCATCTTCAAGCCAGGCAAAGCCCACGAGCTCTTCAACTGACACATGAGAATATGTCCTTTCAGATACCTTCTCGCTTGATTCCCAGAAATATAAAGCCTGAAAAGCCAGAATACGGCCTTTTCGCCTTGAAGCCATGCCTTACCATCTAATATTACTTTCAAACACCGTATGTGTCCTGCTTGTCTTTAATTCTGTTATCAGTTCCTGACTCGCCTGATTCATAACATTCTGCTGTCTTTGCTCCAGCATAAGCTGCCCCAGATATTCCCTGACAGTTACTCTTGTACCAAGCTGGAAAATATCATTAAGCTCAAGCGCTTTTGCGGCATGATTCTCTGTTACCTTAACAATTTGAAAACCCTGCACGCCTTCGATTAACTGGGATACTTGCCCTTGTCTTAGATTGAAAGCAATATCCATAAATTGCTGTCCAAGCACATTTCTCGCTTCCTGGTTTCTCGGCAAATACCCTGCGTCTCCTGCCTGATAGCCTGAGTTGGGCGCGACACTGCGTGAAACAACCGCGTCAAATCTTGCAGGATCATTGCCTATCTCCCTTATAAGGCTGTCGGCAAGCGTCCTTGCTCTTGTACGCGCCGCAGCGTCAGCGCCGTAGGGAACCTGTATCATTGAAAAACGAATGGTTTCAGGGCGCATGAGTTCGCTTCTTAAAAGGTTGTATTCCGCAAGAATCTCAGCTTCAGTCGGTACCCGTGCGGAATTAATTAGGTCGCCTTTTCTTTGCAGAAGATACTTTTGAACTATCATCTGCTTTCTGATTTGATCCCTGAAAGCGTTTACATCAAGTCCGAAGTCGTTCATTACAGCCTGGGCGTATTCCGCATCTGTAGGCTGGCGTCCAATCTGTTCCGCAAGATTATTGCGCAATGCCTGAATCTGCTGGCTAACCTCGTTATCCGATACAATAACCCTGTCGCGCTCTGCGGCTTGCAGTACCAGACGTTCAGTGATCATTACATCCAGAATTTGAAGCCGTTCGGCCTGCGTCAAAGTGCGTCCCATGGATTGTTCATACTTAAGTACTTCTGTCCTAAGCTGTCCTACTGTAATTGCTTCTGTTCTGATAAGGTTTACCGTCGCTGCCGGCTGCAGTAAACTCGACTGAGAAAATCCGCTGACTGCTGTTAAAAGACCTATTAAAATTAAAATAACTCGTTTCATAATATCCCTTCCCCTTTAATATAACACAAAATAAACAAAAACAACTAGTATTTAGTTACTATTCCAGAACTGCCCGTATGCGCCGAACTCCGGCGGAGGAAGACTGCTCCTTTTGAATGATAAATTTTCCTAAAACTCCGGTACGCTCTGCATGGGGTCCTCCGCAGACTTCCTTTGCAAAATAATCATGCTGTGAATTACCGATCGTGTAAACCTTAACGGTTGTTTCGTATTTTTCCCCGAATAGAGCGATTGCTCCGCTTTTTTTTGCGTCTTCAATACCCATCGTTTCCATGGAAACAGGAAGGTCTTTCCTTATTTGTTCATTTACAATTTCTTCAACAGTCTTGATTTGCTCAGGTGTCATCGGCGCATCATGGGTAAAGTCAAAACGCAGACGTTCAGCGGTAATGTTACTGCCTTTCTGCGCCGCGTGTTCTCCCAGTGTGAGCCTCAGGGCCTGATGAAGCAGGTGAGTGGCTGTGTGGTATTTAACTGCCATTTCTCCCTGATCTCCAAGGCCGCCCTTAAATGCCTGTCCGCTTTGGGAGCGGGACAGATCCTGATGTTTCCTGAAAGCTTCGTCAAATTCTTCCCTGTTTACAGTCATACCGGATTCTGAAGCAAGCTCCTCGGTTAATTCTATGGGAAAGCCGTAAGTATCATATAGCTTAAAGGCAAGACGCCCCGACATTATTCTTCGCGGGTCTTTCAGCAAATTTGGAAGAAGCTTTTCAAATTCATGTTCGCCTTTCTGCAGTGTTTCCATAAACTTGGCCTCTTCCCTGTCAAGTTCAATTTTAATAAAAGAGCTTTTTTCTTCAAGTTCAGGATAGGGGCCTTTAAACTGCTGAATGATTACATCAGCAATTGAAGAAAGCTTTATGGCCGCTGTTTTGTCTTCGCTGTTTTCTTCCAGCAGCTTTCGTCCGTGACGAACAGCGCGTCTGATCAATCGCCTGAGCACATAGCCGGCTCCCACATTGGAAGGGCTGACTGCCTTTGGGTCGCCAAGTATAAAAACCGCGGAGCGGACATGATCGGCGATTATTCGTATTGATTTGTCTGTATCAACACACTCTGATCTTTGCTCTCCGGAATATTTGCAGCTAAAAGATTGTTCAATCGCTGCGATAATTTCAGAAAAAATTACAGTATCGTAAACGCTGGATTTTCCGTTCAGGACGGTAACAGTTCTTTCTATACCCATGCCTGTATCAACGCATTTGCGTGCGAGAGGTATATAGCTGCCGTCTGCGTTCTTGTTGTACTGCATAAAAACGTCATTCCATATTTCCAGCCATTTTCCGCAGGAACAGCCTGGTTTGCAGTCAGCGCTGCAGGGAGCGTCTCCCATATAGTAGAACATCTCTGTATCAGGGCCGCACGGGCCTGTTGTGCCTGCTGGGCCCCACCAGTTGTCTTCCCTGGGTAGATATGAAATGCGTTTAATGCCTAAACTTTTCCAGACAGCCGCGGATTCATCATCTTTTGGAATATCCCCTTCGCCTTTAAAAACCGTAACTCCCAACTTTTCCAACGGGATATTAAGCCACTGCGGCGATGTTAAAAACTCGAAACTCATTTTAATTGCTTCTTCCTTGAAGTAATCCCCAAGCGACCAGTTACCGAGCATCTCAAAAAATGTAAGATGGCTTGCGTCGCCTACGCTGTCAATATCGCCTGTCCGGATGCATTTCTGAAAATCCACAAGCCTTTTTCCTGCTGGGTGTTCTTCTCCCAGAAGATAGGGAACCAGCGGATGCATTCCGGCTGTTGTGAAAAGGACAGTAGGATCATTTTCAGGCAGCAGTGATTTACCCTGTATCTGCGTATGCCCCTTTGATACAAAAAAGCCAATATATTTGCTGCGAAGCTCATCTGCCGTTAATTGATTCATTGCATTACAGTAACATATAGACACATAAGTGTGAAGTGAGGAATATTGAGAATAATTATAGATTTTTATAATAAAAAACATTGATAAATATTCGTTATTGCCGCATAATTAACAGCTATGAAAAAGATAAATTTGTTATTCTTAATAGTTCTTGTGTTTTCCGGATGCGCTACCAATCCCATTACAGGGAAGAGCACTATGGCTTTTATCGGCAATAACGAACTTTTTGCCATGTCGTTTTCGCAATACACCGAATTTAAGAATGATAATGTTATAATAACAGGTACTCCCGAAGCGGAAATGATTCAGCGTGTAGGAACCAAGCTTGTTGCTGCCGCCAATAAATGGGTTGCATCTCAGGGAGACCCAAATTATTTCAGGGATTACCGGTGGGAATTTACCCTTGTCCAGGACGATACGCTGAATGCCTGGTGTATGCCGGGCGGTAAAGTTGTATTTTA
>WQSQ01000049.1 GCA_009787775.1 Treponema sp. | reverse complement strand
TCATCTACAATGTAAACGCCGTACATCTGCACCTCAGTTTACATTGTGCAGAAGCCTAACCGTATTGTAAAGCTAATAATATGTTATTCTGTAATCGCCTCCAGCGGAGAAACCAAGTCCCAAATACAGAGCCTTTTGGTATTACTTCTTCTTTTTCATAAGCTTCCTTTAACAGTGCTATTTCTTTTTTTTACAAAATATATACAGCATGAAATTGGCAGAATTATGTAATACTTCTCCAAACTATATTGCAGAAATAGAAATAGGACGGCGCTTCCCGTCGCTGTCGTTGATAGAAAAAATAGGAAGAGAGCTTAATATCGAACCATACCGCTTTTTCATAGAAGAAACAGAGGAATACAAAAGCGAAACGGACGAAATAATCAGTTTGTTCTCAAAATTACCGGATCAGCAGCGTTTAAATATCATTAACAGGATCAGCTCATCTTCCTGTTAAAAACAGCTCGTTGTGCCCAGACAGCTCCCATGTATATAGCTTGTTTGCTTGCACGTATAGAATGATATTAGCCTTGTACAACATGCTGTAATAGCCTTGTACAACGTGCTGTATTAGCCTTATACAGCGTGTTGTAATAGCCTTGTACAACACAAGGACATTAGCTGTTTTCGCAAATGTCCTTGCTCCTGGATCCGTCTCGCCATGTCCGGTTAAGTCTGCCGATGCGCCATTTTGCCGTTTTCACCGCCCGCGACGAAGGTATTATTCCCGAATGAGACTGTATAGACATTGTTGATATACCCGAATATTTCATTCATTTCGTAGCATACAGAACACATCATGATGTCAGGATTGGTATTATCAAACAATTAAAACAGGCACTTGAATAATTTAAATATAATTGCTAGGATAAGTAGATTTTACTTTTCACTATGGAGGTTATTATGAAAAAAGGAATTACTATCCTCGTGTGTCTTCTTATGGCAGTTGCAATACTTACTATGTCTTGCCAGAAAAAGGAGACAGCATCAGGTCCCGCACCTATGGAAATGGTGATCAATAACGGGACACAGATTCAATCCATCGATCCGAGCCAGATTACAGGCGTACCGGAACACCGTGTTTACATGGCTCTCTTTGAAGGTCTTGTAGGTTATGATCCGCAGACAGCGAAAGCGATTCCCGGCGTAGCCGAGAGCTGGACATACAACGCTACTAACGATGTCATTACATTTACAATCCGTCAGGGTATTACGTGGAGTGACGGCACTGCGATTACCGCCCAGACATTGGTGGATTCATGGCTTCACACCCTCGATCCTGCTACCGCATCAGAATATGCGTATATGATGGGTGAAGTAGTTATGGGAGCCGAAGGTTATTACACAGGACACGGAAGCAGACAGGATGTAGCAATCCGCGCCGTTGACGCGAGAACATTTGAAGTTACCCTTGTAGGCCCTGTCCCGTATGCTCTGGATATGATGGCTCATTATACTTTCAGTCCTCTTCCGATGCACGCAGTTAACAGACACGGAAGCAACTGGACAAGAGTTGAAAACTTTGTCGGCAACGGCCCGTTTGTGCTAAGCGAATATATCCCCAACAACAGGATTGTAGTTGTCCCCAATGACAAATACTGGAACAAGGCAAATGTATTTCTTACAAAGATTACCTTCCTTCCGATCGAAGATCAGAACACAGCCTACAATGGATTCCTTAACGGAGAAATTGACTGGGGTACTGACGTTCCTCTTGCAAGAATTGACGAAGTCAAGCTTCATAAGGATTATCAGGTATCAGCCCAGGCCGGCACATATTATATACTCATAAACCAGTACAGCAGCCACGCCTCATTAAGGGATTCGCGTGTACGCAGAGCTATTTCAATGGCAATAAACCGCGAAGAGCTGATTAACAATGTAACGAAAGGCGGCCAATTACCGGCTACCACACTTGTTCCTGCAATGGGCAATTATCAGCCGCCCACAGGTTTAGGTTATAATGTAGCGGAAGCTCAGCGTCTTTTGGCAGAAGCCGGATATCCTAACGGACAGGGGCTTCCCACATTCGAATATGTTTACAACACCCTTGATTCCCACAGGATTATCGGTGAATACATTCAGCAGTCCCTGAGGAATAATCTTGGAATCAATATCAATCTTACAAACATGGAATGGGCAACCTACCTTGATTACAGAAGCAACGGCCCGTTCCAGTTGGCGCGCGCAGGCTGGATTGCTGACTACCTTGATCCCCAGAACCTTCTCGATCTTCTCCTTACAGGAAGCGGAAATAATGACGGCAAATACAGTAATCCTGAATATGACGCTCTTTTAAGGCAAGCCAGCCGTCTGCCGGACGGTCCGCAGCGCAATACAATTATGCTCCAGGCTGAACAAATCGGAATCGTAAATGATCAGGCCTTAATCCCCATATACTTCTATGTCTCACAGAGTATGATTGATTTAACAAAATGGTCCGGCTGGTATAAAAATGTTCTTGATGTTCATCCCTATGTTGGCATAAGAAGAAGATAAAGCCGTTAATTTCTTTAAACTACATAATCTTAAACTAGCCTAAGGAACCAAAAGTTCTTTGGGCTAGTGCCCTGTCTTATACAAATGACGGAATGTAATGTTCACTTTGTTATTTTTGAAACCGAATAAAACAGGACACTAGTTTTCAGGAGACAAGTATGGGACAGTTCGTATTTAAAAGATTCATAAGCATTATTCCGACAATCTTTATCATTATCACTCTTGGTTTTTTTTTAATACGCGCTGCCCCCGGAGGGCCTTTCTCTCGCGAGAAAGCGGTTCCGCCTGCAGTCCTTGCTAACCTAATGGCCAAATACAATATGGATGAACCGCTTCATATGCAGTACTTCCGCTTTCTGGGAGGTGTTGTACAGGGAGACCTTGGCCCTTCATTTACAAACAAGGACTTCTCGGTAAATGAGCTTATCGCGATCAGCCTTCCCAACTCAATTATACTCGGCCTTGCCGCTATTATTCTTGCGCTTGTTTTTGGGGTAACCGCAGGTATAGTTTCTGCTTTAAAGCAAAATACAATCGCCGATTATTCTTTCATGTCTGTCGCTGTAGCGGGTATCTCGATTCCTACCTTCGTAATCGGGCCTGTACTCATGCTGATTTTCGCAATTACACTTAAGTGGCTGCCAACGTCAGGCTGGATAGACGGCCGCCACGGATTTAAAACAATTATAATGCCTGCAATTACGTTATGTATGCCGCAGTTCGCCTATATCGCCCGTTTAATGAGGGCAAGCATGCTTGAAACACTGCGCTCCGATTATGTGCGTACGGCGCGTGCCAAAGGGCTTTCAATGCCTGTAATTATATTTAAACACGTGCTTAAGGGCGCGTGCCTTCCTGTTGTAAGTTATTTGGGGCCTGCGATGGCGGTCGTCATTACAGGTTCTGTTGTTGTAGAGAAAATCTTCGCAATCCCCGGATTGGGTATGCATTTTGTCCGCTCCGCTACAAACCGCGATTATACAATGATCATGGGAACGGTAATTGTGTATTCGGTAATATTAATAGCTCTTAATTTTATTGTGGATATTATTTACGGGTTTCTTGACCCGCGCATCTCATATAAGTAAGGTTCCTGAAAAATGTTATTTGCAAAAAAGAAAGTTGAAACCGCGCTTAACGAGTTCAGCCAGAGTGTAAAGCCGATATCTCTTTACGCAGACGCGTGGAAACGATTAAAGAAGAATAAAATGGCCTTTGCAGGCCTTATTATAGTATTGCTCTATTTTATTATCTCTCTTTCAGCGCCGGTTCTCCCTTTGTATCCGTACGAAAGGCAGGAAATGCGGCATATTCATTTACCTCCTTCCTTTGAAAACGCCGGAACTGTAAGACTTCGTGTCCGTGAAGCCTATCTTGTAAGGCTAATGGAAAGGGAAGGTAGAACGGAATACACAGAAAAGGAAAGAGCCGATCTTGCTGAAATGAGAGCAGAACTTGAAACGGACCCTGTACATAAAAGGGTATATATTCTTGGAACAGATATTCTTGGGCGCGATGTTCTTTCCCGCACAATTCACGGAGGCAGGATTTCACTCGGCATAGGAGTAGTCGGAACAATTACTGCGCTTTTAATCGGTATTATCTGGGGAGCTGTCGCCGGTTATATCGGCGGCAGGCTTGATAACTTTATGATGCGCATTGTCGATATCATATACGGTCTTCCCTACATGATGGTGGTCATTGTCTTTATGGCGCTCTTCGGAGGGAGGAGTATATACCTTTTATTTATAGCGATTGCACTTGTCTCGTGGCTGACAATCTCCCGTGTTGTACGGGGACAAATTATCAGCCTTAAAAACTCTGAGTTTATAGAGGCAGCAAAATCGGTAGGGGCTTCAACTCCGCGCATTATAGGCAAGCACCTTCTTCCCAATACGCTTGGAATCATCATTATCTACTCTACCCTGTCATTTCCTGGCTTTATCATGTCCGAGAGTTTCCTGTCGTTTTTGGGTCTTGGCGTTTCCGCTCCAATGTCATCATGGGGCTCTCTTATAGACGAAGGCGTAAGAGGCATGGAACTTTATCCATGGCTTTTACTTGTCCCCGCTGTGATGATGACGCTATTTCTGTTCGCTATGAATTTCCTCGGCGACGGTCTTAGGGATGCTTTTGATCCGCAGGGAAAAAACAGGATGTAAGAGATGACATCAGATAAAACAATACTTCAGGTAAAAAACTTAAGTACGCATTTTTTCACCGACGAGGGTGTAGTAAAAGCGGTGGACGATGTTTCATTCTCATTGCACAAGGGTGAAATAATGGGCATTGTCGGAGAATCGGGATCGGGAAAATCTGTTACTAATCTTTCGATAATAAACCTGATTCAGTCTCCGCCGGGAAAGATTGTCGGAGGAGAGGTAATCTACAACGATGAAGATATCCTTAAAATGAATGAGAAAAAGCTGCGCCAGATTCGCGGAGCGAAGATAGCGATGATCTTTCAGGATCCGATGACAAGTTTAAACCCGTTTTTAAGAATCTCCACGCAGATGGTAGAAACAATTCAGCTTCATCAGAAACTGAACCGCAAGGAAGCGCGAAAGCGCGCGGTAGAGATGCTCACTATGGCGGGAATCCCCGCCGCGGAAGAAAGAATCAACAGTTACCCTCACCAGTTCTCAGGCGGTATGTGCCAGCGCGTAATGATAGCGATGGGCCTTTCATGCAACCCGGAGATTTTAATTGCGGACGAGCCGACAAGCGCGCTCGATGTTACAATTCAGGCCCAGATTCTTGATATAATGAAGGAGTTGACACAGAAGTTCGGAGCCGCTGTTATTCTGATTACCCACTCCCTTGGCGTAGTTGCCGGAATGTGCGATACAATTTATGTAATGTACGCTGGCCGTATAGTTGAGCGCGGCTTTACCGAAGATATTTTTGAAAGACCCAAACATCCGTATACAAAGGGACTTATAAACTCTGTCCCGCGTCTTGATAAATTGGGTACAGAGCGCCTGTTTTCAATTCCCGGGCAGCCGCCCAATGTTATCGACCTTCCTCCGTGCTGCCCGTTCTTTCCCAGATGCGCACAAGCGGAAGAAATTTGCAGAACCCGTTATCCGGAAGAAACAGATTACGGAAATGGTCATGCCGCCTCCTGCTGGGTAGGAGTCAAATAATGGAAAGATTACTCGAGGTAAAAAACCTTTGCATGCATTTTCCTGACGGATACAAGGGAATTATTAACAGGAAAAAGCAATATATATACGCAGTAGACGGCATTTCATTTTCTCTTGATAAGGGAGAAACTCTCGGTTTGGTAGGAGAATCCGGCTGCGGCAAATCCACGGTGGTGCGCGCATTGGCCCAGCTTTACACGCCGACATCAGGAGAGATTACACTGAACGGGAAGAGCCTTATCGGAATGAGCAGGAAGGAACTCCTTGAAGCAAGGCGCAACATGCAGATTGTTTTTCAGAATCCTTATGCATCGCTTAATCCCAGAATGACAACAGGCGATATAATCGCTGAGCCCCTTCGTATTTACAAGAAACTGGGCCTTCTTGAGATCAGCAGCGAAGAGATTGCAATCAGGGTAGAAAAATTAATGGATCTTGTCGGGCTTTTAAAGTTTTACAAGAACCGTTATCCGCATGAGTTTTCAGGAGGACAACGGCAGCGTATCGGTATCGCAAGATCTCTTGCATTGAATCCGCAGCTCATCCTTGCGGACGAACCTGTATCCGCTCTGGATGTTTCAATACAATCCCAGATATTAAACCTTTTTAAGGATATTCAAAAGGAGTTTAACCTTTCCTATTTATTTATCGCCCATGACCTGGCAGTTATCGAATATATATCAGACAGAATCGCAGTAATGTATCTGGGAAAAATAGTCGAAGTCAGTTCATACAAAGACCTTTACAAAAACCCTCTTCATCCGTACACACAAGCTCTTTTATCTTCAGCTCCGATACCCGATCCAAAAATTGAAACCGCAAGAAAGCGAATCATTCTTAAAGGAGATGTCCCTTCTCCCAATATTCAACGCCCTGGCTGCTATTTCTATGACCGCTGTCCCTGCAAAATGGATAAATGTAAAATAAGCCAGCCTCAGCTTGAACTTGCCAATGGCAGCGAAGATCACATAGTAGCCTGCTTTGCAGTAAAAAATCCCTGATTCTTCACTGCTAACTCCTCACTATTAATATGCCGATAATATACGCATGAAAAAAGCGTCTTTTATTATTTCACTGACAAGCGTTATGTCAGTTTTTTTAGCTCTCTTAATTGGCTGTATAAGTAATCCTAAAGAAAATCCGCCTGAAGAAGCGCCTGCGCCGAGAACCAATACTGTAACCGGCACCCCAGCCAATACCGCGCCTGATATCTGGACTCTGCTTCAGAACAGAGACAGCAGTGCAAGAGGATACTTCCTCGGCGAAGTGGATGTAAACGCTAAAGACTCAACGGGAAGAACGCCTCTCCATTATGCTGCGGACGCAAGGGATTCGCAGCTTGCCTCTTTCTTCATATCTTTAGGCGCCAATGTTAATGCTCTTGACAGCAGGAGACAAAGCCCGCTTGGAATAAGTATTGAACAAAATGATATAGTTACGGCAAGAATAATTGCCGCGGCCGGAGCTGATATTCATCTTGGGCTTAATAATACAACAGCCGCTTCCCTCGCCCTTGAAAGAAATAATACAATTTTTAGTTCTATTTTAACACCCGCAAATATTGCAACATATGATAATACAGGAAAGACCGTTCTTCATTTAGCGTCTATTGCAGGAAATGTTCAGGCTGTGCATGATATCTTAGCTTTAATTCCTTCATCATCCGCTGTAATTAATAAAAATGATATTAATGAAAAAAACGCTCTGGATTATGCGTTTGAAAGAACAGATTCAAAAAAACATATGGAAACAGCCGAACTGCTTATTTTAGCCGGAGCTTATTCAGAGAATCCTATATTTCAATACATGGGGCCCGCGGTTCGCAGCGCAAACTATAATATCAGACGCGGCGACGGACTTGCTCCCATCCATTTTGCTGTAATTGATGATTACACAGGTCTTATTGAATATCTCCTTGATAAAAATATCGATCTTGATGTTAAAAGCGCTTCCGGCGCGACAGCTCTTCATGAAGCTGTCCGCAAGGGAAATGTTTCTGTTGTATCAATGCTGCTCGCTAAGGGCGCTGATGTAAACTCGCGGGATGCCAGAGGCAACACTCCTTTGCATACCGGTGTCCCCAGTGAAGTCCATAAAGAAATTGTCACCATGTTAATCGGAAAAGGCGCTGATCCTAATTTACGCGATGAATACGGCGAAACACCTCTTCATATTGCGATTATCCTGAATAGATCTCTTGATGTTATACAGGCCCTTTTAAACGGCGGAAGCGATGTTTATATACGGAACATCGAAGGAAAAACACCACTCTATCTTGCTGTTCAGGAAAGACGTAATTCCTTAATACCTGTTTTGATAACCAGCGGTTCTGAGATATTCTCCGCAGACAATTCAGGCTTAACTCCTTTTGACATCGCCATAAAGTCCGATAATAATACCTTTTTCCAGTTGATAACAAATGAAACGATAATCCAGAGAGACAGTAAAGGCAATACAGTGATTCACGCCTCTGTTATAAACAGGGGAAATCCGGAACATTTATCGCGTATTCTTGACAGCGGAGCTCTTATAGACGCAAGAAACAGAGACGGAGATACAGCTCTTCATATATCTGTCAGAACAAACCAGAGGGAAAACGGGGAATTTCTAATTTCGTCAGGAGCAAATATATTCGCTCTTAACGGTACAGGAGACAGTCCCTTATATATCGCCCTTTCATCTTCTCCCATGCGCCAATGGATAATTAATTCTGATACGTTAATCGCGAAAGACGGTTTAGGAAATACTATCCTTCATTACGCGGCTGAATGGAATTTAAACAACGCCATTCCTTTAATTATTAGAAGCGGAATACATGCAAACGCGGTTAACGCGGCAGGCCAGACTCCCCTTTTTATGGCTATTAGAACCGACAATACTTCAACAATCAGAACATTGATCGAGAATAACGCCAATTTAAACGCGCGTGACAATCAGGGTACATCTGCTCTTCACGCCGCTGTCAGATGGAATGCGTTAAATTCAGTAGCTTATTTAATAGCTGCGGGAATTGACATTAACGCCCATTCACTGAACGGAAATACTCCCCTTCACGATGCGGTAACACTCGGCGCCATCGATGTTGAAACGCTCCTTATTACCCTCGGCGCGAATCTGGAAGTCAGAAACACAGAAGGAAATACTCCTTTGATGGAAGCTGTAAGATCCGCGGCTGTTTCTTCCGCCGAAAAACTTTTGCGCGGCGGAGCTGATTCTTCAACCAGAAATACAAGAGGCGATACTCCTCTTCATATCGCTGTAAGTATTGAGAGCCATGATCTAGTGCAGATGCTTCTTAAAACCGGAGTATCCATTCACGCCCGTAATACAAGAAACAGAACGCCTTTCCAGATTTCGTTAAGCGTATCTTTGCAGATGGTATCTTCATTGCTTACAGATAACCGTATCAATGTGCCCGATGATATGGGTAATTCAATTCTTCATATCGCGATTCAGGAAAGAGCGCCGGATAATATTATCAGATCGATTATCAGTCAGGGAGCCAGAATCAACTCTGTCGACAGTAACGGAAAAACGCCTCTTAGAATAGCAATTGACACAGAAGCATGGGAATCAGCCAAAATACTTGCTGAATCGGGCGCTGATCCATTCATTACCGCTGTCGATAATAAAACACCAGGTGAGATTTCCTTTGAAAAAGGCAGTATATGCATTAACGCGCTTTTCTCAGGCAGGCTTATTAACTCATCCGACAATTCCGGCAACACTATTCTTCATATAGCGGCAAGATACGGCACCCCTGAATATATTAACTTGCTTCTTGAACTGGGCGCGGATAAATCCGCCAAAAACATTGCATCAGAAAGCGCTTATGATATCGCTCTGAGGTGGAACCGCAGGGACAACGCGGAAATACTTAGAAATCTATAAAAAACCATTACTCAACGTTGTATTAACCTTATACAACAGGTTGTAATAGCCTTGTACAAAGGTTTGTAATAGTCTTGTGCAACAGGCTGTAATAGTCTTGTACAACAGGCTTGTAATAGCCTTGTACAACATATTGTACAAATGTATGAATTGTAAAGTCTGTTAACAAAATACTCTCACATTGACATCAAAGCTCATATGATTTAAATTGACCGTAAAGACAGACTAGCTCATTTGGATAGAGCGTCAGCCTCCGGAGCTGAAGGCGGTGGGTTCAAATCCCGCGTCTGTCAGTAAAACATTATTCCGTGTTTTAATACGATTCTCGTGATTTTTATTAATTTGTGGGGGATATTATGCATTGTACCAAAAAGATTAAAGACGACCTGTTTTGGGTAGGAGCAAACGACAGGCGCTTGGCCATGTTTGAAGGTGTTTATTCTGTAGCAGGGGGTGTATCATATAACTCATATCTTTTAACTGACGAAAAAACTGTTTTGTTTGATACATCAGACAGGGCGGTACAGCATAGATTTCTGGAAAATGTCGTTTTTGCGCTGGGCGGAAGAAAGCTTGATTATATTGTAGTACAGCACATGGAACCGGATCATTCCGCGTCACTTGCAGAATTAATCGCAAGGTATCCAGGCGTAAAGATTGTCTGCAGCGCCAAAACATTGACTTTTATTAAGCAATTTTTTAATTTTAAGTTTGATTTTGATAAAGACACTGTTATTGTAAATGAGAACGACACATTAAATACAGGAAAACACACTCTTCATTTTATCATGGCGCCGATGGTTCACTGGCCTGAAGTAATGGTAACTTATGATTCGGCTGATAAAATCCTTTTTTCTGCGGATGCCTTTGGAACATTTGGAGCGCTGAACGGCGCTCTTTACGCAGATGAAGTGGATTTCGCAAAAGATTATATTGACGAATACCGGCGTTATTACACGAATATTGTAGGCAAATACGGAGACCAGGTTCAGGCGCTGCTTGAGAAAGCATCAACGGTTTCTATCGAAATGATCTGCCCTCTTCATGGTTTTGTATGGAGAAATAATTTAACCGCAATCATTAATAAATACATGCTTTGGAGCAGCTACCAGCCGGAAGAAAAAGGAGTAATGATCGCCTACGCGTCTGTTTACGGCAATACCGAGAATGCGGCGGAAATACTTTCATGCAGTCTCCGGGAAAAGAATATAAAGACTGTTATGTTTGATGTTTCTGTTACACCCGCGTCCGAAATCATTGCCGCTTCCTTCAGGTGGAGCCATCTTGTTTTTGCTTCCACGACATATAACGCGGGGATTTTTATCTCAATGGAAGATTTAATAAATGATCTTGCCGCGCATAATATTCAAAACCGCACAGTTGCTGTAATTGAGAACGGTTCATGGGCAGCGGCAAGCGGCGGTTTAATCCGAGAGAAGCTTCGTGAATGTAAAAATATCAGGATTCTGGAACAAATCCTCAGTTTGAAATCCAGCCTCAAGATAGAACAGTTAACAGATATTGAAGCAATAGCAAAAGCAATCGCTGTTGATTTCCCTAATACAGCTAATACCGCGTTTGCAGGTTCTTCAGCGACTGTACAGGTTGTTAAACCTTCCTCAATCGACCCAAACGCGATGTTCAGGTTTTCTTACGGTCTTTTTGTATTAACCTCTAGGGACGGAGACAAAGACAACGGCTGTATTATAAACACAGCTATTCAGATAACAGCCTCTCCTTTACGAATCTCCATCGCTGTAAACAAGGCAAATTATACCCATGACATGATCCTAAAAACAGGAGCTTTTAACATTTCCATATTGTCTGAAAGCGCGCCCTTCAGGATATTTCAGCAATTCGGCTTTTCAAGCGGGAAAGATACGGATAAATTTGCAGGCTGCGGCTATAACGACCGCGCCGCCAACGGGATTCGTTTTGTAAGCGAGCATGTAAACTGTATGATCGCAGCTAAAACCGCAGCTTCATATGATTACGGCACTCACACCATATTTATCGCAGATGTTACCCAGTCTGTTGTTTTATCAGATGAAAGGAGCGTAACATATCAATATTATTTTGATAACATAAAACCCAAACCTCAGCCTGCCAAAGACGCAAAAAAAGGCTTTGTGTGCAAGATATGCGGATATGTTCATGAGGGCGACAGTCTGCCGGACGATTTTATATGCCCGTTATGCAAACATGGCGCTGGGGATTTTGAACCTCTTTAACTCAGATGAATAAATATAGTAATGAACATATGAACGAAATATATGAAGCAAGCGAACTTGCAATGCTTATGCTTGATACATCTCCTGTATGCGCCCAGATATGGGATAAAACGCTGCGGACAATTGACTGTAACAACGCTGCCGTAAAAATGTACGGCTTTAAGGACAAGAATGAATATGCGCAAAGATTTCTTAAAGACTGCTCGCCTGAATGCCAGCCTGATGGAAAACGATCTGATGAAAAAGCTTTAAATTATGTGACCAAAGCTTTTGAGAAAGGTTATTGCAAATTCGACTGGATGCACAAGATGCCGGACGATCATACGCTCATTCCCTCGGAGATTACGCTTGTAAGGGCCAAGTACAGGGACAATGACGTTATTCTTGGTTATACGCGCGATATGCGCGAGCATTTCAATATGATGGAAACCATTAAGCACAGGGATAGAATGCTTGAAGCTGTTAATAATGCGGCAGTCCTTCTTCTTACAACTGATGAAAATGAAGACATTGAAGTTCCTATGTTAAAAAGCATGGAACTTGTGTGCCGTTCGGCGGATGCAGATCGAGTATTTATATGGCGCAATGAATTAATTGATAATAATTTGCATTATGTCTGCGCATATTACTGGTCAGACGAAAAAGATATACAGAATCAGGTTTATGCCGATTTAAAATTTCCCTACAGTGACAAGCCTTATCTGGAATCAAAGTTTATGCGGGGTGAATATATAAACAGTCAGGTTTCAAAAATGCAGAATAAAGAACAATTGTTCTTTGGAGGCTATGATATTAAATCTGTTTGTATGATTCCCCTTTTTCTGGATAAACAGTTCTGGGGGTTTTTCAGCATTGATGACTGTAAAAACGAGCGCGATTTTTCCGAAGATGAAATCGCCATTCTGCGTTCTGTAAGCCTGATGCTAGCAAGTGCGATAAACCGTCATTCTTTGGTTGCAAAAAGGACATACGAGCTTGCGCTGCAGACAACTACTCTGACAACGCTCTTTGATTCAATACCTGATCTTATTTTTACAAAGAATCTTGATCTGGATTTTACTCAATGCAATAAAAGTCTTTTGGAACATTTTAACAAAACCTATGATGATATTATCGGAAAGAACGACAGGGAAAGTCTTGAATACTCAGAAGAAGAGGTAAAAGCTTATGAAGAAACAAACCTTAAGGTAATAAATGAAGGCCGAACTCTGGTAATAGAAGAGCATATACCGCGCTTTGACGGAACGAATCCGTTATATGAAACAATTAAAATGCCTTTAATCCTTGACAGTGAAGTTGTGGGAGTTATGGGTATTGCACGGGATATAACCAAAAGAAAAGAAATGGAAGCTGCCGCTCTTGCATCTTCGCGGTCAAAATCGTCGTTTCTCGCAAACATGAGCCATGAAATACGTACGCCGATGAATGTTATTCTGGGCGTTACAGAACTTCTTATTCAGCACACAACGCTTCCTGCGGAAATAGAAGAAGGGCTTGGCAAGATTTACAGTTCGTGCGTAATGCTTTTGGGTATCATTAACGACATACTTGATTTTTCAAAGATTGAAGCCGGAAAAATGGATATCATGCCCGCTCAGTATAAAACAGCGGATATGATAAGCGATTCAATGCATTTAAACATGATGCATATTAACAGTAAACCTATTGAATTTGAGCTTCAAATTGATGAAAATGTTCCGGCTAATCTTTTAGGCGATGAAATCCGGATAAAACAAATTTTAAATAACATTCTGTCAAACGCGTTTAAGTACACCAGCGCCGGAAAGGTTACCATGTCGGTTACAGCGAAGCCTTCCGTAAAAATTAATGAAATAATACTTGAGTTAAAGATATGTGACACGGGTCCTGGAATGAAGAAAGAAGAATTGGACAGGCTGTTTGATGAATATTCCAGATTCAATCAGGAGAAAAATGTAACCATAGAAGGAACGGGCCTTGGCTTGTTTATAACAAGGCAGCTTGTCACGCTTATGAACGGGGAGATTCATGTTCAAAGCGAACCAGGAAAGGGTTCAGTATTTACAATTTGCCTGCCGCAGGAAACGATTGACACGGAAGTATTAGGCAAAGAGACCGTATCTAATTTTAAAGATAAGCAGATGAGTTATTTTTCACGCAGAAAGAGAGGGCAAATTGAACGCAGCCCCATGCCTTACGGAAGCGTGCTGATAGTTGACGATGTGGAGACAAATCTTTATGTCGCTGTCGGACTTATGAAGCTTTATAGACTAAAAATTGATACAGCCCAAACCGGATATGAGGCGATTGAGAAGATTAAAAGCGGAAAAGTCTATGATATTATATTTATGGATCATATGATGCCTGAAATGGACGGAATGGAAGCAGCCATGCATATCCGGAATCTTGGTTATACTGCTCCCATTGTTGCTCTTACAGCTAATGCATTGATAGGACAGGCGGAAATATTTCTTGAAAATGGTTTTGACGAGTTTATTTCAAAACCGATTGATATAAGACAGTTAGATTCAATACTGAACAAATTAATACGCGACAAACAACTGCCGGAAGTTATTGAAGCCGCTGAAAAACAAAAAGCTGAAGTAAACAGGTTGAATATTCCGCAGACTGATACATATTTGCACGAATCATTTACAAGGGATGCCCGCAAGGCAATATTATGGCTGGAAGAACAGAACAAAACAGCCTGGTTTAAGGAAGATAATATTTTACGGAAATTTACAATTATCGTTCACGGAATAAAAAGTTCGCTTTGGAATATAGGCGAAACAGCACTGGCAGAGTTTGCGAGTAATCTGGAAAAGAACGGACGCGAGAGCGATATTGATCAGATAACATCATCTGTTCCTGAATTCCTTAAAGAAATGCATAAAGTACTGGAAAAATATGAGTCATTTCAGGATGAATACAGCGCTGACGAAGATATCGAAGATTTGCAGCTTAAACTACTGGCAATTAGGGAAATGTGCGCCGCATATAACAGAAAAGGCGCATTGGATATATTGTCAAAAATTAAAAAATATTCAAAAGAGACAAAGATATTTATAGATAAAATCAAGGAGTATGTTCTTCACAGTGATTTTGAAGAAGCAGAAACCGCTGTTACGGAATATGCAAAAAACCTGCTAAATAAAAACACGCGAGACGATGTTGAAAACACCGCCGAAAAAGATAATAAAGCAAGTTCATCGCTTTTAAATACGGAAATTAAAGGTTTGGATATAATTAAGGGACTTGAGCGTTTTGACGGGGACGAAAAAATATATTTAAAATTACTTCGCTCCTACGCAATAAGCGTCAGTTCCATGCTTGATGAGATAGAAACTGTCTGCGAAGAATTATTTTCTTCCCTGACTTCTCCTGAAACAGAAGAGCTTTCTCTTTCAAATTATAGAGTTAAAGTACACGGCATCAAAGGAACCAGCTTTGATATTTTTGCCGAGCAAACAGGGAAAGATGCAGCAAATCTGGAAAATGCTGCAAAAACAAACGATATTACATTTATAAAAAACAATACAAAAGTTTTTCTTGATTCCTCGCATAAACTTGTTTTTGACATTGAAGAATTACTTTCAAAACTGGAAGCCGAAAATCCAAAACCAAAGAAAGATATTCCTGATAATCAAACGCTTTTAAAACTTCTTACCGCATGTAGGGATTATGATTTGGATGAGGCTGATGAAGCAATGGCAGAAATTGAAAAATATAAATATGTATCAGACGGGGGACTTACGGACTGGCTTCGTGATAACATTGACAGAATGGATTTTACGCAAATTGTTCAAAGGCTTTCTGACTTGGATAGATAAGGAGGACTCTGATAATGAAAAGTTCAAATCATGATCCGCTGCCTGAGATTAAATCAGGGTCTAAAAAAATTGTTTATGTTGATGATGTAAATTACAGTCTGATTTCCGTAAAAAGCAGACTCTCAAAATATTATGAAGTATTTCTAGCGGAATCATCCGTAAAATTGTTTGAACTATTGGGGTACTTTAAACCTGATTTGATTTTATTGGACGTTAATATGCCTGATATAGACGGCTATGATGTTATTAAAAGTCTGAAAGCCGATGAACGTTACGCTCAAATACCTGTAATATTTCTAACAGGCAACAGCGACAGGGAAAGCGTTGTTAAAGGTCTCAGCCTCGGCGCTGTTGATTATGTGATCAAGCCTGTTTCAACTCCCAAGTTAGTTGAAATTATTGATAATCATTTGGAATTAAAAAAGTATAATAAGACTTCACAGGATGACGGAAAAAACAGACCAATTGTTCTTGCAGTTGATGATGTTGTCAGTATGCTGCGGGCCATTCAATATGCCCTGCATGACAGTTACAAAGTGTACGTGCTTTCCAAATCTGAAGATGTGCTTGACTTTCTGAAAACCAAAAAACCGGATTTAATTCTTCTTGATTATGTAATGCCTGTTTTAAACGGATTTGATCTTATAAATATTATCAGGTCGCTGCCTGATCATAAGCACACCCCGATAATAATTATAACTACCGAAGGAACGCAGGAACATGTAAATGAGGCGATTTCACTTGGAGCTTCCGACTTTATTGTAAAACCTTTTAAATCCAAAGAGCTTAACGATAAAGTC
>WQSQ01000048.1 GCA_009787775.1 Treponema sp. | reverse complement strand
TGATTTACGCCGAAGGTTTTTTTGACATAATGAACTCAGATCATCAGACAGAGCAGTCGGGAAATTACCGGCCGGAAAAGATAGAAGGAAAATTTGAACTGCGTAATGTAAACTTTTCTTATCCGAACGGCACTAAAGCCCTGTTCAACGCGAATATGACAATTCTGCCGAATAAAATCACAGCTCTTGTAGGGCTCTCCGGAGCAGGTAAAAGCACCGTTATAAATCTGCTTGACAAATTTTATGAACCGACAGAAGGAGAGATTTTACTTGACGGCGTTCCGCTGCGCGATTACGACACTAAATATTTACGGGAAAATATTGGTCTTGTCCTGCAGAAAAACCATATTTTTTCGGGGACTGTAGCTGAAAATATTTTCTATGGAAAACCGGATGCCTCTTATGAGGAAATGGTGGAAGCCGCGAAGCAGGCCTTTATTCACGAGCAAATAATAAACCTCCCGGACGGTTATGAATCCTCCGCGCTTCTTTTGTCAGGCGGACAGCAGCAGCGAATCGCAATCGCGCGGTTGTTTTTAAAAAAACCGCCTATCATTTTCCTTGACGAGCCGACAGCAAGCCTTGACGCTATTGCCACCGAGCAGATCAAGAACAGCCTTGATGCCATAAAAAAAGATCGAACAGTAATAATCATTTCCCACAGCATTTCCCAGTTTATTGATTCTGAAATGATCTATGTATTAAAGCAAGGGATGGTACTCGAACATGGTACGCATGAAGATGTTTATAATCAGAACGGCGCCTATAAGGAAATATTTGACGCGGCAGCGCGCAGTTTAAATGTGGAAAGAATCAGCGGTACAATGGTGAATAAATGAAAAAAATAAAATTTCTATTTCCGGTAATCCTGCTTATAAATGTGTGTATTGCCATGTCCTGGTTAACAGGATGTTCACGCGAACAGAAAGATACTTCTGTCGATTATTCCGCGATACAGTCATTTCGTGATATCCCCGGAGTAACTGTTCAGGAAATTGCCGCAATTGAAGCGTTGCAAAAAGAGCGCAATTCACTGGTTTACGCAATGGCTTTATCAACTGAAGCTTTTTTTAACAAAAACGGTAGTGAAAACGGATATGGCGCTCTTTTATGCGAATGGCTGACAAAAATTTTCGGTATTAAATTTATTCATCGTATACTGGATTGGTCCGATCTTGATCAAAAATTACATTCCGGTGAAATTGATTTCGCGATCCATCAGATGTTCTCAGGGCGGGATCCCGACAGCTACTACATGACCGATCCAATCGCTCAGCGGACATTTATGGTTATCCGGCTGGCAGGAAGCCGCAGTATTGATCAAATCGCGCAGGAACGCAATCCGAGGTATGTTTTTATTCAAAGCTCCCCAACGGAAGTATCAATCGCAGCGACAACTAGACAGGATTCGTTTGAATCCGTACAGGTTGAAACATACGATGAAGCATTCGCCGCGCTTGACAGCGGACACGCCGACGGTTTTATTACCGCGGGAGTCACAGATGCCAATTTTATCAATTATGACAGTAACAGTTATATAACCGAAGATTATTATCCGCTGACGTTCACGCCTGTCCGCCTGTCAACGGAAAAACCGGAACTTGAAGTTATTATTTCTGTTTTAAACAAAGCACTGCGAAACGGCGCGATTTCTTTTCTGAATAGCTTATACAATAAGGGTGATAACGAATACAGACAGTACAAATTCTCTCTGCTCCTTGACGAAGAAGAGGAAGCGTATATAAAAAACAATCCTTTTGTACCGCTCGCGGTCCAATATTTTAATTATCCCATTGTTTTCTATGATAATTATGAAAAAAAATGGGACGGTATCACGTTCGATTTGCTTCATGAAGTGGAAAATATTACAGGCCTTAAGTTCGAGGTTATAAACGGTATAAACACGGAGATGCGCGATCTGATCCAAATGCTCAGCGACGGCAGAGCGCATATTTTTTCAGACCTTGTTTTTTCACATCAGCGGGAAGGGCTCTTTATTTGGGCCAATCAAAAGCTTATGTCTGATCAATACGCTCTTTTATCAAAAAATAATTTTCCCAATGTAAATATTAACGAAATACCACTAACGCACATCGCGCTAATAGAAAACACAGCTCATGCGGAAATGTTCCGCACCTGGTTTCCAAACGCAGTTTACGTAAAGGAATACCCTTCCGCCGATGAAGCGTTTTTGGCTCTGGAACACGGCGATGTAGACATGGTTATGGCATCCAGAAGCAAACTGCTCTACTATTCAAACTATTTTGAATTTTCCGGTTATAAAGCGAATTATCTTTTTAATTATTATTACGATTCCGCTTTTGCATATAACAGGGACAAAACTATTCTTAGATCCATTATTGACAAGACGCTTTCCGTTATTGATGTCGAAATAATCGCTGAGCAATGGCTTACAAAAACCTACGATTACCGTGCGCAAATAATCGAAGCGCGCTTTCCATGGATGGTTGGCGCAATTATGCTGGCGATGCTTGTTATAGCGTTAATACTGATCATATTTATCAGAAGCAAACGCCAGGCAATAAAATTGCAAAAGGAACATGAGCGCACAAGAGTCATGTTGGATACGCTCCCGATTGCCTGTTTTATGGGGAGCGGGGATGGCCGTATTTACGATTGCAATAATGAAGCGGTACGGCTTTTTGAACTTAAAGATAAACAGGATTTTATAAATCGTTTTAAGACGGAGCTATCTCCTGAATACCAGCCTGACGGAAAAAATTCGCAGGAAGAGACGTATAAACACGGTATTGAGGCGTTTGAAAAAGGAAATTGTGTTTTTAACTGGATGCACAAGCTGCCTGACGGAACGCCGGTTCCGGCATTGGTCACTCTTGAAAGCGTAATTTATGATAATGAAAAAATCGTTATAGCCTATGTTCGTGATATGCGCGAGCATGTGCAAATGACAAACACGCTCGACAGGCAGAATGAACTTCTTAAAATAGTGAACAGCGTATCCTCATCTCTGCTTGAACCGGATATAGACCACTTTGAAGATACCCTGAGAAGATCAATGGGTATTATAGCGGAGGTTTCGGGAGTCGATCGTATATGTATCTGGAAGAATGCAAAAGACAGTCACTGGCTGCGCTTTTCCCTTATTTATCAATGGGAGAAAGACAACTTCAGCTCGCAGGCTAAAGATGGTGTACTGGTTCCTGATATTTGGTTAAGCGATCATCCAGTCTGGAATGAAACAATGTCGCAGGGAAATTGCGTTAACGCATTGATTAGCGATATGTCTCCAGGCGAGCAGGCGGAACTTGCGTCAAGGAATATTCTGTCCATCCTTGCAATCCCGGTGTTTTTACAGAATCATTTCTGGGGTTTTGTCGGCTTCGATCACTGTAAGATCGAAGAGTTGTTTAAAGATGATGACGTATTAATTCTGCGTTCAGCAAGCCGCATGATGGCAAACGCTGTAATACGCAATGAGATGGCCGGTGAACTGGTTTTCGCGAAGGAACAGGCGGAACAGAGCAATCATTCAAAAAGTATTTTTTTGTCGCACATGAGCCATGAAATTCGCACTCCCATGAATGCGATATTGGGTATTGCCGAAATCCAGCTTCGGGAAGAAAACAATACGCCTGATACACAGGAAGCCTTTGGGAAAATTTACGAATCAGGAGATCTTTTGCTGAATATAATTAACGACATACTGGATTTATCAAAAATAGAATCCGGTAAACTTGAGCTTACTCTCGGCAGATACGATATTCCAAGCCTGATTAACGATACTGTACAATTATGCCGTCTGCGCTATGACAGTAAGCCAATTGAATTTTTACTGCATATCGACGGAAATACGCCGGTTGATTTATTAGGTGACGAGCTTCGTATTAAACAAGTGCTGAATAATATCCTTTCCAATGCATTTAAATATACTGATAAAGGAACCATTGATTTCTTTATTTCCGCCGAAAGTGTCGGTGATAACTCAGGTGAAAATGTGATTCTTGTCTTTAAAATAAGCGATACAGGGCAAGGCATGACAGAAAACCAGCTTAGCCGTATTTTTGAAGAATATATACGTTTTAACATGGCTAAAAACCGCACTACAGTCGGCGCAGGTTTGGGGATGAGCATCACAAAACGCCTGGTTGATTTAATGGACGGTACTATAAATATCGCAAGCGAAAAAGACAAGGGATCTGTTTTTACAGTACGTCTCCCGCAGAAAAGAATAGGTAACGCTGTATGCGGGCAAGAGTTAACTGAAAAATTGCAAAACTTTAATTTTCATAACACTACAATTATCAAGAAAACGCGTTTTATGCGCGAATACATGCCCTACGGCAGTGTCCTTATAGTGGACGATGTAGATTCCAATATATATGTCACTAAAGGAATGCTTGCTCCCTACGGATTAAATATCGATACAGTTATGAGCGGATTTGCGGCAATTGAAAAAATTAAGGATGGTAATATTTACGACATTGTGTTTATGGATCATATGATGCCGAAAATGGACGGAATTGAAGCTACAAAGATCCTGCGCGAGATGGGGTATAAAAATACGATTATCGCATTAACCGCGAATGCTCTTGTAGGACGCGCGGAAATGTTTATGAGAAACGGCTTTGACGGTTTCATTTCCAAACCGATTGATTCACGCGAACTAAATCTTTTCTTGAATGATTTTATCAGAAACAAGCAGCCGCTGAAAGTTATTGAAGCTGCGCGGCGCGAACAGGAAAAAAGAAATTTATTTAATGCTAACACCACGAATCAGGGGTTCAACGCGCAGGATACTGCAAGGTCGCCTGAAATGGCGGAATTATTTGTTCTTGATGCTGAAAACGCAATAAACATAATGGATGACTTTATTAAAAAATACGATAATCCAGGTACGTTCAACGAGGTTTCCGGCAAAGATGATTTAAACCTTTACATTGTCACTGTGCATGGAATAAAAAGCACTCTTGCCAATTTGGGTGAAAAGGAATTATCGGCCTCTGCGTTTAAACTGGAGCAGGCAGGTGAAGAGCGCGATTTAAATGCTATATTAAACACGACGCCAGGTTTTACAGGCGCGCTCAAATCCATGATTGAAAAATATAAGCCGCAGCAGAAAAACAGCAATACAGAAATAACTGAAGAAGATAAAATTTTATTACAGGGAAACCTGCGTTCCATTCAAACGGCGTGCGCAGCATTTGATAAAGAAAATGCAAAAACAGCGTTAAAAGAATTAAAGCAGAAAACATGGCCGGCTGAAATAAACGCTGTTTTGGATGAAATAACAATTAATCTGCTGCACAGCTCGTTTAAAAAAACCGTGTCCGTTATTAAAGATTTTCTGAGCAAATAGAAAATTTGCAATTCAGTCCGCGTATTCTACTGCGATTGCAGCAAAGTCTTCCCTTAATTTAGCAAAGGTTTGAATGAGAGACGGATCAAAATGATTACCGCCGCCGTTAATAATTATCTGCGCCGATTCATCAGCGGTATAGGAATTTTTATACGGCCGCTCGGAAATTAGAGCATCGTATACATCAGCTACTGCCATTATACGCCCTTCAAGAGGTATGTCCTCTCCTGCAAGTCCGTTGGGGTAACCGCTGCCGTCCCACTTTTCATGATGTGTTCCCGCGAATAATTTCGCGTATTCCATGAAACCGGTAAAATCTGCTGTAAGTTCGATTTTCTCAATTACTTCCACACCTTTTTGGGTATGGGTTTTCATAATTTCCAGCTCTTCATCCGTAAGTTTCCCAGCCTTATTTAAAATATTATCGCTTATTGCTATTTTTCCGATATCATGAAGCTGTGACGAAAGCAATATTACATTCATGTCCCATAAAAGCATTTCATCTGCGTAGACTCCATCTTCTATAAGCTGTTCCACAAGTTTTTTCAGGTATTTCTGTGTTCTGCTGATGTGCCGGCCTGTGACAATGTCACGGAATTCAACAAGTTCTGCCATGTTGCTTATAATCGCGCTTTGAAGGCTGAACAGCTGATGTGTTTTTCCTTTTACCATTTTTATCAGGTTGTTGTTGTAATCCTGAAGGCTTGCTTTTTGTCTTTGAAGTAAAATGTGATTTTCAATACGCTTTTGCAAAAGAGACGGGGAAAAAGGTTTTGTTACATAATCAATTGCACCGAGACTTAAGCCCTCATACTCATCCGACTCAGACGTTTTTGCCGTAACAAATATAACAGGAATATCCGCATATTGCCTGTCCGCCTTAAGGATTGTAATTGCCTCATAGCCGTTCATTCCAGGCATATCAATATCAAGCAGAATCAAATCCGGCATTACACTCTTTAAGAGTTCAAAGAGTTTATCAGCGGAAGGCAGCGCAAAAACATTATAACATTCGCTTAAAACGCTTTTGCCTATTGTAAGATTCGCCTTGTTATCATCTACCAGCATTATTACCGGTTTTTTATTTTCGTACAAAATTTCCTCCGCATTAATTCTATATTCATTGCTGCGGATTTGCAAAGGAATTGACAAAATACCCGATGTTTTTTTTTCATTTCCTGGAATTTAACATGTTTTTATATAAATCGCGAAATACACCCCGATTTAGTATTTAAATTTCGCGGAAGTCTTTAAGGCAAGCGATATAATCAATCGTGAAACATTAAGAAAATAAATTAAAACATAATCTTTTAAAATATAATATCCACTAAGTAATCCGCAGCATTAATATTGTCGATTATAATAGAATGTGTTACAATGAAAATATTATAATAAAATATACTAAAATAAAAATTTACATTAATTTCATAATTGAATTTAATGCAACAAGCAGTGAATCATGCCTGTAAAATATTTTTTTAACAATGAATCAGGCGGTATTCCTAAAAACACAGACTTTCCGGAACGCGAACGCCTGAATAAATTGTTCAAAGAAGCAGTTGATTATCCCCTGATAATCGTATGCGCTGGTTTCGGCTGCGGCAAGACAAGCGCGGTGTATTCCTTTGTTAAGGATTACAACGCTTATACAAGCTGGATTCAAATAACGGAAAAGGACAATGATACATCGCATTTTTGGGAAAACTATTCGAATCATGTGCCGCTGCTCAGATCTGGGATCACAGAGAGCCTTAAGAAAATTGGATTCCCTGAAACAGATGAAGCTTTTTGTGCATACAGCGCAGTCAGGAACGAAGCCGCTCTTATTCCCGGGAAACATATAAGGGTATTTGATGATTTTCATTTACTGTGCAGCGCTGAAATACTGCGCTTCTTTGCCAGGAGCATGAGTGTTTCTGCATCCAATCTTACACTGATATTGATTTCACGCACAATGCCGGAAATAAATCTTGTCGGCATGATGAAACGCGAGAAAGTGTTTACGGTACAGGAAGACGCGCTGTGTTTTACAGAAGATGAGATCGCCCGGTATTTCAGCAGGATAAAACTGCCTGCGACAAGCGCCGATATACGCAATATTTATGACGGCACTCAAGGGTGGGCTTTCGCCGTCAACCTGATCGCCCGCTCACTTTCAAAAAATCAAAAAAATGAACAAACACACGGTTCATCTGTTGACGCGATGAAGAAAAACATTTTTCGTTTTATGGAAGCGGAAGTTTCAAAAACTATTTCAAATCAGCTTGCGCGTTTTTTATCGCGTATTTCGCTGATTGATCATCTTAACGCAAGTCTTGTTAAAACACTTGCCGCCGATGACGTGTTAATCAGTCAAATGGAAATGTTAAACGCATACATACGCTACGACTTTACAATGGATACATACGTAATCAACCATTTGTTTCGTGATTACATGCGGCAGAATCAATTACTGACTGATGAAGAGAAAAAGGAAACATATAACACGGCAGGAGTTTGGTGCAGTGAAAACGGTTATTATATGGACGCGCTTTCATATTATGAAAAATCCGCCGATTATAACGCCATAATAGAAAAAATAGCTTCGTTCAATGTACAGATACCGAACGATAAAGCCCTGTACGCTCTTAATGTATTTGACCGCATGCCAGATGATGTAAAGACAGATAATCCGCTATTTCCGGCAATGTATATAAAGTTAAAATTTAACCTTGATAAGCTTGATGAAGCGCAGGAAGCAGCGGAACATTATTCCGAATATTACATGAAACAATCCGAAACGTCGCAGCGGAACCGCGCGTTATGCGCTATCTATACATACTGGGGATTATTACGGATGAGAATGTGTACATACACTGATGTTTATGATTTTGACATTTATTATAAATATTTACGCGAATATTATTTAAAATATCCATTTAAGCCAATAGGCTCATTTAAAACAATAACAGCGGAATCATGGGCTTCGAATGTCGGAACTGCCAGAGCGGGAGCTATGGAAGAATATATCGTCGCGGTTACCCGAATGACATCGTATTTTTCCGATATATTGACAAGGTTTTGCTTCGGTCTTGAAGATCTTCTCCGCGGTGAACTGTTTTTTTACCAAAGAAAGTACAATGAAGCCGAACAATACCTGAAACAATCAGCCGCCAAAGCGCGTAAACAGGATCAATATATCATTCAGTACAAGGCTGTTGTTTATCTTATGAACATTGATTTACTAAACGGAGATGCCGCCGGCGCTGGTGCGAAATTAAAGGAAATGGAAACACGGCGCATTGAAGCTAAAGAGAGGTTTATTCTGTCAAGTGAAAATGACTACACAATCCGTTACACAATATATGATATAGCCTGCGGTTTTTATTATCTGGCGCTTGATAAAAGCGACAAGATATCGGAATGGCTGAAAAGCGAACTTCCTCCTTATGAGCGTTCATCATTTCCGGTTAATTACGCAAACCGCGTAAGATTACGCTACCATTATCAGACGCATCAGTACAGCGCTCTTTTAAAATATATTAAAGAGGAGCTAAAACACCCGATGATTCTGTTCTGCAGGATAGAACTGAAGGTACTTGAGGCTTTATCTTTGTACCAGTTAAAAAAACGGGAGGAAGCGATAGCTGCGTTAACAGAAGCGTATAATCTTTCTGAATCGAACAGGATCATTGTCTCATTCACGGAGTTTGCCGAAGATATGCGTACTCTCACGCTTGCCGCCCATAAAGATAACGCATGCCCGATTCCGAAGAAATGGCTGGAGGAAATCAACCGCGTATCGTCTACTTACGCAAAGCGAAGGGTAAAAATGATTTCGGAATACACCATGAGCGAAAGTATCCGCAGCGCGGCGGATTAAAAATTAATTAACAAGGAATTATGTTTAAAAAAAATGTTATTGACACCGGTTCAGACAACTCAATTCAGAACGGTGATTATCTTGAGCGCCCGCGTCTTCATGCTTTGCTGAAGAAGGCAATGGATTATCCGCTGATCATAATCTGCGCAGGCTCCGGCTATGGTAAAACATACGCGTTATATTCATTTTTGAGTAATTATGACGCTATTGCTCCATGGATGCAGATTTCGGAGAGGGACAATATACCGCTGCGCATTTGGGAAAGTATCTGCAGGATGTCATTAATGGTATCGCAGGAATACAGTTCCCGTCTGACGGAAATAGGATTTCCAAAGACTGACGAAGCATTTTTAAAATTCATGGACGCTATGAGTCAGCATATTGCCTGCCATCCGGGAAAAATTATCGGAGTATTTGATGACTTTCATTTGCTGCAAAATCCGGAAATCTTAAGTTTCTTTGAACGGATGGTAACTTCCTCTCCTTTAAACATGCCGATAATACTGATTACCCGCAGTATGCCGGAAATTAATCTTGTCAGCATGAGTATGCGAGGGAAAGTGTTCACAATACAGGAAGACATGCTGCGCTTCACGGAAGATGAAATCGCCAAATATTTTAATCAGCTTAATCTGCCGGTAACGAATGTGGATATACGCAATATTTATGATGACACACAGGGCTGGGCGTTTGCTTTAAACCTTATAGCCCGTTCTCTTACAAAAAAACGAAAATACGAGAGATACGCGCTTGAAGCCATGAAAAAAAATATTTTCAGGCTTATGGAAGCTGAAATAATACAAACGATCCCGCAGAGGCTTTTGCGTTTTCTTCTGCGCATTTCGCTGTTAGATCATCACGCCGCAGATCTTATAAAAACACTTGCTTCCTTCAGCGAAACCTCCGACGGGGAATCCGGTTCGCTTATAAGAGAAATGGAAATGATAAACGCCTGCATACGCTACGATTATAATCAGGATACATACATGATTCATCATCTATTCCGTGATTACCTGCGGAAAAAGCAGGAAAAAATACTGACAGATGATGAAAGAAGGGAAGTTTATAAAGCAGCTGCAGTATGGTGCGAGGCGAACAGCTATCACACAGACGCTCTTTCCTACTACGAAAAAGCGGGAGATTATGACGCGATTACACGAAAAATAATTTCACTTAACATACAGATACCGCAGGATATGGCCTCTTACGCGCTGGATATTTTTAACCGTATTCCCGAAGATGTAAAGTCGACGAATCAGTTATTTCCGGCAATGTATATAAAATTAAAACTAAACCTTGGTCAATTTGAAGAAGCTCAGGAGATTGCAGTAAAATATTCAACTGATTATGAAGCGCGCCCTGAAACACCTGAGCGAAACCGCGCTCTGACCATTCTTTACGGCGCATGGAGCGCGTTACGGATAAAAATGTGTACATTCACAGATATTTATGATTTTGATATCTATAGCAGAAAAATGTCTGAATATTATGATCGAAATCCGTTTAAAATTATCGGCTCATACAAGGTAACATCGATGACTTCCCGCGCTTGCCTTGTCGGAACAAACAGGCCGGGAGCGATGGAAGAATATATAGCGGCTATATCCCGCGCGGCTCCGAATATGTCGCATGTGCTGAACGGTTTCCATGAAGGATTTGAAGAACTTGTCAGGGGCGAGTTTTGCTTTAGCCGCATGGAATTTAATAAAGCAGCGGAATATCTTAATCAGTCGATTGCCAAAGCGCGCGGGCATGATCAATATGTTACGCAAAACCGCGCGCTTGTTTACCTGATGCATATTAATTTTTCCCATGGAAATACAGAGGCGGCGGCAGCGAACCTGAAGGAAATGGAAGCGCTGCTCAGCGAAAAAGATTACGGCGTGCGCTATACAATGTATGATATAGCGCAAAGTTTTTATCATCTGCTGCTAGGACAGCCTGAGAAAATACCCGAATGGCTGAAAGGTGATTTTATGCCGTATACTCATCCGTCGTTTCTGGAAAATTACGCAAACCGTGTCAGAATGCGGTATCACTACCAAACCTGCCATTACAGCGCCTTGCTCGCTTTTATAGAAAACACGCTGGAACATCCTGTAATTCTATACGATAAAATAGAATTAAAGATAATGCAGGCGCTGTCTTTATACCAGTTTAAACGGTACAGCGAGGCGTTCTCTGTTTTTACCGAAGCCTACCATCTCGCTGAATCAAATAAACTCATTGCGTTGTTCGTCCAGTTCGCAAAAGACATGCGCACTCTGAGCGCCGCCGCGCTTAAATACTCAGACTGTACAATACCAAAGAAATGGCTTGAAGACATCAATCATAAATCATCAACGCTTGCCAAGCGGAAAGCCAAACTGATATCGGAATACGCTGCGGCCAATAATCCCGGGAAAGGAATTAAACTGACAAAACGGGAAATTGACATATTAAAAGATCTATCCGACGGGCTTTCACGTACTGAAATAGCGTCCAGCAGAAACCTCTCTGTAAATACGGTAAAAATGACCATTAACATAATTTATGATAAACTTGGCGTAATCAGCCTGGGCGAAGCAATCCGCGCCGCAGCTGAGCATAAAATAATCTAGAGCATACAATACAGTTAAGCTGACTTTGCGCCGAAGTCGGGCCAGTTGCCGCCTGTGATTTCTGAGAAACTCATATCATCTACCTGCTCATGCAGCCATGTAATAAGCGCTCCTCCTTTTTCATATTTGTAAGAATCCAGCTTCTCCATGACTTTGTCGACCTTGCCTATATCGTATTCAACGCAGGCTTCGCGAAGTTCCATTAAAAGCGCCGGGTCCGGCGTTGCCGCGAGCGGCTTTCTGCATTTTGCGCCGACTGCTGCAAGCGCGCTTTCGATTGAGTTTAAAAGGATTTCCATTAGGTTGATAAAAGATTCGTTTTTAGAAAACAAATAATCTGTCTTCTCTGCCATGAACCTTCGGATCTGCGGTTCGAAACTTTTAGAATCCGCTGTAGATTCTTTCACCATCCTTTCAAGCTGTTCCGCTTTCTTTCCTGCGCGCATTGCTCCGATACCAAAACTGGAGCCTTTTATTCCATGAATCGCGACGGCGTACTCTGCCAGGTCTCCGCAGTCAAGATACTTTTTTAAATCATTCATGAGAGGACGCGTATTTGCCGCATAGGAATGAAGCACCTTAATATAGATTTCTTCATTGCCTGCAAAAGACTCTATAATTGAGTCTATATTAATACCTTCAATAGATATCCCGTCAAAAAGTAATAACGGAATAGTTATTTTGTCCGGCTGAAACTTTTTTTCAGTTTCACTTTCCCCGCCCCCAACCCAGCGGCGAAGAATCGAATCCAGCCACTTTACATTAATTGGTTTTGAAATGAACGCCTGAAACCCGCTATCCAAAAACATCTTTTCATTGCCGGCAATTGCATTTGCTGTCAGCGCGATTACAGGAACGTTCCGCGCATAATCTGTACCGATCTCACCACGGATGATACGCAAGGTCTCTACTCCGTCCATATCAGGCATCATATGATCCATGAACACAGCGTTATAACGACGTATTTCTGAACGGATCATTTCGATTGCCTGTCTGCCGCAGGAGGCGCAATCCACATGTAACCCGTAAGGAGTAAGCATGCCTTTTGCTACATCAAGGTTTGTCAGCATATCATCCACAACAAGGACGCTTGCATACGAAAGATCCATCCTTTCACGTATTTGAACGGGTTTGGTATCAGAGAAACATGATCTAATAAGATTATCCGCTGTTTCTCTGCCGATTGGAACATCCGACACAAAATGCTGGCACAGCATCACAGTAAAGGTCATTCCTTTTCCATATTCGCTTTCGGCTGTGATAATACCGTTCATCATACCGACAAGACTCTTTGTTATGGAAAGCCCAAGCCCTGTGCTTTCCATGCTGCGGTTTGAGCCAATCTGACTGTAATCTTTAAATAATTTTTGAAGGTCTTCGCTCTTTATTCCCATTCCAGTGTCCTTTACTTCTGAAACGAGCCATATATTTTCACCATCCCGTCTGAATGACAATTTCCATTTTACGGTTCCTGAGTTTGTATACTTGAACGCGTTTGAAAGAAGATTATTAAAAATCTGTTTTATGCGAAGATCATCGCCGAATAGCTGTCTTGGCAGATTTTCATCCATTACAAGTAAAAATTGAATGGGTTTCTCCCCTATAAGCACGATGTTTTGGGATACAGTATCGTTAATAAGGCTGGCAGTATCGTATTTAACAGGGTGCAGTTCAAACTTACCGGATTCAATTTTTGAAATATCAAGGATATCGTTAACAATACCAAGAAGCGTCATTCCAGAGCTGTGTATCATGTTTATCCTTTCTTCAACACTGTCCCTCACAGCTTGCTGTGACACTGCTTGCTGTGACGGCTCCCTTGAATTAATGATAAGTTCAGACAACCCGATAACAGCGTTAAGCGGAGTGCGCATTTCATGGCTCATGTTCGCAAGAAAGCTGCTCTTTGCGCGGTCGGCATCCTGAGCTTTCTTAAGAGCGGCTTCCAACTCTGTCTGGAGCCTGCGCGTTTCACTCATTAACTCTTCAAGACGGCGGTTTTGTTCGGCAATTTTATTATACGGCTTGGCAATTTGGCCGGAGCATACAACAGCAATAGCGGCGCCTGCAGCAAAAAAGATTACGGCTAAAACAAGAAGCCTCTTCTCAAGTTTATCAGCCAAATTTTCATGTGCCGGAACGCTTAAACAGATATACCAGCCTGTCTGCGAAGATGAAACTTTTGCGTAAGCGCAATGGTAATCAATGTCGTCTATAATATAATTTCCCTGCCCTTTATCATTTGCGAGCATATCATTGAAAAACTCAATTGACGGTCTGAACAAACCTTGATCTGTCGCAAGATTAGTCCGCGAAGAGACAAGATCCGGCAGAAAATGCGCAATCACTGTCCCGTATTCATCCAACATAAAAATCATTCTGGTATCACGCAGAATATAACTGCCAAGTATCTCTGAAAAAATCATTCCGGAAATAGTCACCGAAAGAATACGATCCTGTCCCATAGGAGTACAGATATACATGACTAGTTTGTCCGTAGCTTCATTATACTTTGTTGTAGATATGACAGTCCGCCCGTTGAACGCGCTCTCAATGTACTTGCTTTGATCAAGAAAATTAATTGATGTCGGCGAATCACCATATTCCGCCACAATTCCCTGACGGTCAAAAACAGTGAACGCCATAAAATCCGCGTACTCCGCAAGAAGCTTCTGCATGTCTTTTTCCATATCTTCATAGCTGTCATCTTTAGCAAGTTGTTCGGCTGCGGTTCTGGCGTTGGATTTATATAGATCCATTCTTGTGGAAATAAAGTCATTCACTATATCCCGTGCCAAAGAAATATCTTCACTCATAGTAATATCTAATGTATTACGGATTAAAATCAGGCTGGAACTTATGTTAACAACGGTTATAACAAAAGCAACAACAATGATAATGAAAGCGGCTTTTAGTCTCATTTTGCCCTACTCCTTTTATCGCTTTTCCCCTGATTAAATCATGAGTGCTGTTATTTACCGGCAAAATACCCTGAAAAAAAAATAATTTATCGCAAACTATGCCCCGAATTGAGCAGCACGGAATACATATTGTTAATTAATGTGCTGTATCATATTATTATCTTATGTGGCATCCAAAAACGGTAGAATTTGATGACCGTATGAAAAAACTTTTCGATGAAGTAGATAACTATATTGAAGATATTTACGGCGACAAATATCTCCTGCATCCGGCGCGTCTCCCCCGCGGCGAAGCAGCCAATCCGGAGATGGACGGCCTTTTTAACATTGGCGCCAATTTTACTCCTGGTTTCGGATCGGAACTGGGCCGCGGTTATATCATAGATGTATCAATGTCTACATTGGAAAAAGTCAGTGAAAATGTACGGAAGGAAATATACGAAGCCGCTGCCCGGAAAGTAAGGGAACTACTGCCTATTCACTTTCCGGAACGGGAACTAACAGTCAATCGTGACAAGAACCATTATAAAATAACAGGAGACTTCAGTTTAGGCGGTACATAGCTGTCCCATAAAAAAAAGCCGCTCTTATGAACGGCTTTTAAATCTGGTTTCTTTTACTTATCTATTCAATCTTAAACTTGGAAACCTCTCTTAACAGCAAGTCCGTCTTCTGGTGGTTTTGTTCGGTCAGTTCGTTAACGCGGTGTACAGCGATATTGATTTGATCCGCGCCTGTTGCCATTTCGTTCATGCCGCCAGTTATCTCCTGGGTGATATGTTCCAGATTCTTACATTCCCCTGTTACTTCCTTGGATCCGTCGCGCATTACCTCAGAGCCGCCTTTTACCTGTCTTGTAATTTCGTTAAGGCTTCCTATAGCTTCCAGAATCTGCTTACTGCCCTGACTCTGTTCTTCCATTGCGTTACGGATATTCTCTTCCTGATCCGCTACTGTTTTAATGTTCCCGTCAATGGCTTCAAACCTTGTAAGAACATTATTTGTTGAATGAGTAATCTTGTCGATTGAACTTTTTATCTTTTTTAATACAGAACTGATTGTTTTTGACTGCTGACTTGAGCTTTCCGCAAGCTTTCGGATTTCAGCGGCAACAACAGCAAATCCTTTCCCCGCTTCTCCGGCGTGCGCGGCTTCAATAGCGGCGTTCATTGAAAGCAGGTTAGTCTGGCTTGCTATGTTTTCCATAACTGAGTTAATTTCCAGCAAACCCTCAGATTCGCGCGCGATTTCCTGTATATCAGAAGAAACTTCCTGCAGCCCTGAGCGGCCGACATCGGAGGCGGTCTCAAGCTGGTTCACATTTTCCATGTTTTTAGAAAGGGTATTTGTAACAGAATGAATATTGGCAAGCATTTCTTCAATCGCGGAAGAAGACTGGGAAACAGACGATGTCTGTCTGTCTACCTGTTCATTGAGCTTGTTGATATTAACTGTTATTGATTCCATTGTGGCGTTAGTCTCGGTAACGCTGGCGCTCTGATTTATCGCTCTCCCCTTGATGCTTTGGATATTCGCGGTAATCTCGTTAATTGCCGCCGCGGTCTGTGTCATATTGGATGAAAGCTCAGAACCCATATTTGATAAATCCGTCGCTCCGCTTTTGATTGTTCTAAGCAGCGATTTGATTTTATCCAATGTCAGATTTAAGGAACGTCCGATATTGCCGATTTCATCATTGCCCTTTGCTTCAACCGGTTTAGTAAAGTCTCCGTTGCCGATAAACTCAAAAACGCCTTCCATTTTTTTAAGCGGGGCTGTAATGGTTCTTGATAAAATAATTATAATTATCGAGACGGCCACAAGGATAACAGCGCTCATGATTATCAGGAACATTGTCATTTGAGTCAGAGAGGCAAATACCGTGGCATAATCTACAATAGTTACAGCCAGCCATGCGCCCTCATTGTCTCCGATAAAAAACGGGCTTGTTACAACAATCATTCTGGCGTTGTGTTCTTTTGAATCCAATGTTTCATTAAATTCGGTGCCGTTTTTAACTGAACGCAGCAGAGCGTCCATACGGTCTCCGTAAAGCTCTTTTGAAACATCCTGTAAATTCTGCCCAAGCTTAGCAGTGTTCACGGTGGCGACTACAATACCTGAATGGCTGTAAAGCGCCGCGTTACCCGTGCCAAAGGGTGTAATGGCGCATACCATTTCCTGTATTTCAGTAAGTTCCAAATCTACCCCGGCCACACCTATTACCCGTCCGTTGCGTTTGATCGGGACTGCAAGGCTGGTTATCAGTATCCGCTGCCCGTTTATATTTTCATAATAAGGCTCGGCAATTACTTCATTGCCCGTCCGCATCGGAGTAAGATAATATTCGGCATTTTGATAATCTGAAAGCGTGGTTAAGTTTATATTCCCGTTGTCATTTGTCCAGTATGGTGCAAATCTTCCGGCAGCGTCGTTCCCGGGAGTATTCGCATAGGAAGCGTCCATACCGTCCAGAGCATTGTTATCGTAAACAGCCCACACGCCTACCCAATCAGGATTGGCTTTAACAATATTATTAAGCATGAAATTGATGAGACCCCGCAATTCACCAGGCGAGACAGCGGTTTCTATATCGGTTATACTCTGCACAAAAGATCGTGTTGAATCCATAGGTACTTCCAGAAACGCTTTTACAGACCCTGCCGTTACCGCCGTAACGTTACGGGCATTTCTATCCACTATATCTGTCATTGCGCTTGAGGAAAACAACGTCGCGGCAACGGTCAAACCGCCGATTCCAACCAAATTAACCAAAGAAATTATGACTATAAGCTTCACTCCGATTTTCATAATATCCTCTTAATAAATAAATTCTTATACAGTTAATAATAGTATGTTTTGCTTCAGTAAGCAATAAAATTAATGTTATTATAGGAAAGTAAATGTCAAATTTTTAGCAGGAGCCGCTCTTTATTCCAGGCTGGAATGGCTGTTGATTCCAGGCTAGAATAGCCGTTGATTCTAGCCTAGAATGGCTGTTGATTCTAGCCTAGAGCGGCTGCTGATTCTAGCCTAGAACGGCGACTGATTCTAGCCTAGAGCGCCTGCTGATTCCAGGCTAGAATGGCTGATGATTCCAGGCTGGAATGGACGCTTGTTACAGACTTTTTTTTATTTTATTTTTTTATTAAGATATCCAATAGACTATTGACATTAATTGTGAAAAATAATATATTTTTAACATGTCAAAGAGTACCGTTTTTAATGGAAAAACTTTGATGCCTCACAATACCGCGCAG
>WQSQ01000047.1 GCA_009787775.1 Treponema sp. | reverse complement strand
ATTGTCACGGTATCTGATGATGAGACCGCAACGGCAATCCTCTCCATGATGGAAAAACAGAAACTGGTTTCTGAAGGAGCCGGAGCTGTCGCGGTAGCCGCAGTCATGTTTAACAAACTTCCGTTAAAAGGAAAAAAGGTTTGCGCTGTTGTTTCAGGCGGAAATATTGATGTTAATATTCTTTCAAGGGTTATCGATCGCGGACTTTTAAAATCAGGAAGACTCACAAATCTTTCCATAGAACTGATTGATAAACCGGGACAGTTAATGTCAGTTTCAACAATAATTGCCAGCGAAGGAGCCAACGTAATCAGCGTGCATTATACCCCGGGCGGAGAGAACATGGACATTAACGGCTGTTTTTTAAATATTTCCATGGAAACCAGAAACCATGAGCACCTCGAACATATCAGAAAGGCGCTTACGAACGAAGGTTTTAAATTGTGCTGAGCATGGTCATTAATGACGCATCTTGTATATCTCCTTTTCTCTGGGAGTTGCTTTTCGTATTGTATAATCAAACGGCAGGGTTTAGCAAAAGCATACCATTACAATGTGCCTTGTAACCAAACTTACCATCTAATTGAGAGGCGGACAGAGAGGCCTGACAGGAGAATGCTTTTTATTAATGAATTGGTTTCGGAGGATGACGGCGGCGGTGACGTGGGGAGGTCTTCGTCCGGGGGAAAGAGTTTGCTGTAGCCCCAGGGGAGTGCGAGGATTTTCTGTAAGGTGAGGGAAAGGCGCGCTTTTTGGGTTACGGGGATGTCCGGGATTGAGGCTTTGAGTATCATAAAGGCGGCTCCGATTCCGCCTAAGTCAAGGTCTGCATCTTCGTTGACTTCATTGCCGCCGAAAAGCCATTTTTGTTTATAGTGTATGTCCCAATGCGCGAAGGCGTGAAAGAAATGCAGTATTCCAAGGTCAATGTTATAAGCGAAGATTCCGCGACTGTGCCGCAGGCTGAGAGCCGCAAAACCGGCGTTAGCTTTTAGATCAGCTTCTACATTATAGAACTGGTAGGGAAAGAGAAAATACGGCTGGTTGGAAGTACTTAACGCTCCTCCTGCACCAGCGTCCGCGTAAAGCCAGCCGAGAGTTCCCCGGAAGGCGGTTTTAGGCCATTCGGCGGCGAACCGGTAAAAGAAAACCCCTCCGTTCCAGGCGGAATCAAATATGGGTTTATCATCATTGGTGACTATTCTTAAATCCGAGTCAAACAGGCGAAAACCCAGGCTGTGATTGTATAATTGACTCAAATCGTGGCTGATGTCCAGTCCGTAAGCGCACAGACGCGGAAGGGCAGGCTTGCCGAAAAACCAGTACATATCTCCTTCCTTCCAGGAACCTCGGCTGTAAAGGAACACAGGCGAGAGCGCGAATGTGCCTAAACGCACAGACGCCTGCGCGCCTATAAAGAAACCGGCTCCCCCTTCATTTAAGACTTCCGCTTCTCCGATAACTGCGTTTATCGGCGAGTGGTTTATATATCCTCCGCTTAATTTAAAACCGGCCAAAGGCATATCAAAGCCGAGAGCTGCGGATATTCCCTGAGCGCGGGCGTTAAACTGAGGCAGGCTGGAAATACCCTGAATATAATCCGCGTCCAGGCTGACATGGTTTGCAGGAGAGAGATTAATCTTTAGGTCAAGGCCGCCGTGCCAGTAACCGGAAGCGCCCTCGTCTTCTACCCACAGGGTTCCAGCGCCTGCGGAGATTTCTGCGGATATGCCGACAGAAGCGGAGTTTTCCTGCGCGGAAAGATGAGAGTAAGAAAGCAGAAAAAAGAGCCCCGGCAGCAAGGCCAAGGCTCTTTTAAGGAAAGTCACTTTTAATATTAGTTGTTGTAGTACCAGCCGTACACGACTTCTCCGAGATCAGACGGCAAGAAATTCATCGGCGTATCAAAATCTTCATCGCTTACAATTTCTTTGCCAAAGATAATTAAGCCGTTGACTACGGCTTTATTTACTTTAAGACCAACTGAACCAAAATTAGCAATCTGCGCTTTACCGGTAATTACTTCCCATTCTCTTTCACTATTATTCCAGTTTACGCCGTAGAATACAGGTAAACCCTGCGCGTTAACTTGAAATAGTTTATCGATGGCAAAATATCCCGAGGTAAAGAAATTACCGAAGTTTATGCCGAAGAAATCTTCGCCTGACGGTTTGGAAACGCTGGTTCCGAAACCGTCTTCATCGAAATCAAAATACAATGTGCTGCCGTTGTTAATGGCTGTCTTTAACTGACTAAGCCCTGTTTTGATCCAGTTGTACTCGCCTGTCAATTCTGCTTTATATCCGGAAGGCAGCCAGCTGGCTCCGCTAATCCAGTAATCATAGGCCGCTGCCGCGTCATCAATAGCAAGTATAAAGCTGGCTTTTGATTTAGCCATATTGCTGCTGCCGGCGCGTGCTTTTAAGAAGTTATTCTTGAAAGGAATGTTGGCTCCGGGATTTGCCAGACCGGCGTAATTATAACTCCATACATCTTTATTGGCGAAGATGTTGAGGTTGGTGTTCCAGTCATAGGAAGCTATCCATTCAAGGCTGCCTTTAACAACGCGGAGCAGAGAGAAAAGCACCTGCAGTTCCGCTTTGGTAATGAAGACTGTATCATCTCCTAATATCTCGCCGAAGAACTCATTAAGACCGAACTCCTGAAGTATCCTGCCGTCTACCTGAACAGTGCCGTTTAAGGTCATGCCGCGAGCGTAAGCCGCGTCAAATGCGGTGCCGAATGCAGCGCTCATCGCGTTATCAAGCAGAGTATTGAAGCCGCTTGTGTTCTTGCCAATAAGGTTACCAACCATTAATAAGGAGGCAGACTGCGCGCTTGCTACCTTCTTGCTGGTCAGCGAATTATTGTAGACAGTTGAACCTGTAAGCCACGTATATTTGTCAAATTCCGGCATAAGAACAGTACCATAGTCTTCATAAATAGGTGTTGAGCTTACTAAGATATATGTATATTTATAATACCCTGATACAGGCGTTAAACCATATTGCTCGAAGAAAAATGAACTACTGTTGCTGACATATGTGTGATAAACTCCTTTTCCGTCATAATATGAGGATATAGTACCGGTAGTAGATGTCTTTTTCACATCAGAACGCCACACAGGCTTACTTGTCCAAACCCCGTTTATATTCTCCGATACATATTCATAATATCCGGATCTAGGTTCTAAATCATATTCATTAAAGAACCACTGGTTATTACTGTCATACCAGGAATAATAAGTGTTATTTTCAGAGTAAGAATCTATATAACCGCCGCTGATGGAAGATATTTGCGTCTCAGACGCTAATGCGTAAGTCCATCTATAATACCCTGTACCGGTAGTTATACCATACCGCTCGAAGAATTCCTTTTTATCCCAGGAATCATTTATGTCATACCAACTAACACCGTAACCATATGCGTCATCATAATACCAATGAACAAGCCGTTCATCAGGATATTCCAGCATCCATTCATTGAAATTTATAAGGGAGTCAATTGTGCCCGGATAATTCCTTATGCCGAAATGGGTAGATAACAAATCGCCGATCTGCTTAGATACCGCGATGCCGGCAAGTTCGCCGAGAGTGGAATAGAGTATTGCGTCATCATATGCAGGATCCAGAGTGTAAGCCTGATTAAAATAGTTGATTGCGGTGTTAATGTTTCCTTTTATTAACGCTAATACACCGGCATTAACCAACTCCTTAGCGCTTCCTCCGGTAATTTTTCCGCTGCTGTCTTGAACAATGGTCGTTGCATTTGTAATATAAACATTAGCCACAAAGGTGTTTATTATTACAACACTGTCAGTATCCACGTTCTTGAATTGTGTGTCAGCTAAATTACCACTAACCTTAGTATCACCGCCGCTGCCCGTTATTACCAATACAAACGGGGTACCAAAACCGGCGCTGGGCGCGAAACTAATGTTATCGCCTGAGGCAGTCGCTGTACCTTCGCTGCGTAAAGTATCACCGCTGAGTGTCGTAATGATTAACACATAATCGCCGGATTTAATTATTGATTTAGCGTTGCTTTCGTAGATTGTCAGAGAATATGTATCCCCTTCAACCTCCCAGTTATAATCCGAGGATGCCCGCGCGCTGGTTGTCGGCGTCGGTGTCGGTGTCGGTGTTTTCGGGTCATCGCCTCCGCACGCTGTCATTGAGAATGTCATTACCGCTGCTAAGGCGATAGCCATTAGGGGAACCAATACCTTGCGGATCCAATTCTGATTCTCCCTTTTTGTTTTGTTTTTCATAAAAACTCCTTGGAAATAAAATATTTAATTATCCGCGAATCCGGATCAGGCCTGCGAATCATGGATAAGCCTCCTGAACGCCTTGCGGTAATTTACACACAATGAGAAAACTCCGGGAACTTTTGTTCCCTGCGGTTTACGGTGTCTTTTTTGATTTATATATCCTTGATCTAAATATCTTTGTTCTGGTACTAAAAGAACCATAGGGGGTAATAACAATTTTTCTGACAAATGAACGTACATTAATAACATTTCTTTACCAATGTATTTTAGTATTTGTTGTATGTCCACTATGTAATTACATGGGAAACGCCAAAATTCGAGGAAAAGCCCCCATGTAAATACATGGGAAGCCCTATGTAAATACCTAGGATCGGGGGTTTTCGGTTCAAATTGCATTGAATTCTTTACAGGCGTGTTCTATAACTTTTATTATGCAGAATTTACTGACTGAGCGCGAACAGGTAATACTTGAAATGCTGCTTAAAGGCTTAAATCCCAAAGAGATAGCCTTTAATCTCCATATTAAATACTCTACTGTCGATTACCACAAGAGCCGTATATACCGTAAATTGAAAGTGCAGAGCATTCAGGAACTTTTTATAAAGTTCCAGAAACCGGAGACTGATAAAAACGGCAAACCGTCTGAACCCGGCGGACAGGATGCCGCAGACACAGCCGAAGATACAGGCAGCGCTGATGATACCGCTGCCGCTTCACCAGAGATCACTGCTTTAACTTTGAACACTGCTTTAACTTTGAACACTGCATTAGCTGTGAACACTGCGCCAGCTGTGAACGATGACATACCCGTATTTTCTTCCGGCAGAACCAAAATGAAAACAGGCAGATCTGTCCCTGTTTTATTAATTGCGCTTGCAGTTTCCCTTTTGCTTAATCTCTTTTTTATTATACCGCTGATTCAGGCAGCGTCTAAAAAAGCGGGTAATCCGGTACACTCATACGCGTCAAAGGAAAAGCCGCTTGTTCTGCATTTTGGATACAATGATCCGTGGGGATACGAATTATTATTTAACCTGCCAGGATGGTTTAACCTGAAAATAAATGAAGGAGACATCTACAGCATTTATTATACATTTTCCTCTGATGTCGATTTGGATATGTTGTATATCAGCCTTATAGATTGCAGCGGTGATTATATAACATTGTCCAATGATTACTTTTTAGTCAGGTCCAGAGCTTTCGCGAATTTTGAATACTCAGGCACAGCGCAGCTGACCGCGTTTAAATCCGCAAGCAGTTCCGCTCCTGAAGCGAACATGTTTGATATTGACTCCGGCCAAAGTCTGCCGCCCGTAATTACCTTTACCCGCTTTGATGTAGTAAAAGAAAATTAAAGCCGCCGGATATTTACCTGAGTGAATAAAATGGCAATCCATGCATCCTGGGTAAAAACATGGGAAGCTCTATGTAAATACCGAGTGTACCGTTACAATAAGAGCTTTTCCAAACAGATCAGTCTTTTCATTAAAAGGCGGCATTACAAATGTGAACAAGGTTCTTCCTCCGCCGTTGCTTATAGAAAAATCAGAATACTAATAAAACGGTTCCTGTGCTATTGCGCCGCTTGTTTTAGGGTATTTTCCTGCGCTGTTCATTGTTATTCTGATACAAAGTTCCTGCCTTGACCTATATACCACTATAGTCCATAGTGAAACTACACTATAGTCTATAGTGAATGTTCACTACAGTCTATAGTTGATATTCACTATAGGCTATAGTGATAGGTAACTATAGTCTATAGTGATATTTAACTTTAGCCTATAGTGATAGATTACTATAGGCTGTATTATAGTACCAGAATAGGCCGTGTATAACGGTTTGTACCAGCCTTTAAAGTTACTGCGGGGTAAACAGTGTCATTAATCACCGGCTTTAATTCAATGGCTCCTCCGACGCCGCCTTTTGCTTCGCCTTCGCTTATTAACATTGCTTTTTTTTTACAAAAGTGAATAAAATGGCAATCCATGCATCCTAGGTAAAAACATGGGAACCGCTAAAATTCGAGGAAAAACTCCCATGTAAATACATGGGAAGCCCTATGTAAATACCCAGTATCGGGGGTTTTCTGTTCAAATTACATTGGATTTTTTACAGGCGTGTTTTATAATTTTTTATCATGCAGGGTTTACTAACTGAGCGCGAACAGGTAATACTTGAACTGCTTCTTAAAGGCTTAAATCCAAAAGAAATAGCCTTTAGCCTTAATATTAAATACTCTACTGTCGATTATCACAAGAGCCGTATATACCGTAAACTGAAAGTGCAAAGCATTCAGGAACTTTTTATAAGATACGGAAAATCAGAGGCTGATGATTCTGCGGACGATTCGGAGAGTACTCTGGCGAACGCTTCTGCGAATGATAAGCCAAATCAAAACGGCATACTGCCTTATTCCGGCGGACAGTATTCTGTAAACGCGGACTTAAATGCCAATGCCGCGGGAAATATTATTTCTTATACGAATGCTGACAGGGGAGCAGTTGCTTTCGGTACAGCTGACAATAAAGCGGGAAGGCTTGTCCCCGCCTTAATAGCCGCTCTTGCTGTTTCCCTTTTGCTTAATGCGGCTATGATTTATGCTTACATCAGAATCGCTCCTGATTACACAGAAAAGCTGACAAAAGAATTCGCGTCTGTAGAAGAACCATTGGTAATCACCCTGATATACGGACAACCAGGAGGATATAATTATAATTTTCACCTGTTTGATTGTTTTGTTCCCCAATTATTCGAGGGAGAGGTTTATACCCTTTATTATACGCTTACAACAGACCGTGATATGAATGATTTATCCATTGCCTTTGTAGACAGAAGCGATGAGGCGTCAGAAGGATGCTGGGTTTCATTAACTGACGCTCCGATTATGCTGCACGCAATAAAGGCAAATGTTGTATATAAAAACGCAATCAGAATAAGGGTGATTAAATCCGCATACAGCGACAGAACAATTTCCAATCTGATTGAATTCGGCACCGATAATATGCCTGACAAACCGCCTGTTTTAACATTTACACGCTTTGAAATAGTAAAGGAAAAATGAGCTTTCCCCTGAATGTTACAGATAAGTCTATATCAGGCTGTTTAATTTGCTGCCGCTGCCAATACCGGAAAGAAAATGATCATTATTCCTTTTGACAACTGTGCGTATTATGCGTATAATTAACATATGAGGTTTCTGGAAATTGAGAGGATAATAAAAAAGGACGGGTGGAAATTAAAGAATGTGAGCGGTTCGCATTATCAGTATGTTCATGCTGTGAAGTCCGGCAAGGTAACGATACCGTATCATGGGAAGGACTTGTACCCGGATACAATCCGATCTATTTTGAAACAAGCTCAAATAAAGTAGGGGGAATTGTATGCGTTTAACATATCCGGCGATTTTTTATCCTTGGCAGGATAAGGAAGGTTTTACTGTGGAAGTTCCAGATCTTCCGGGCTGTGTAAGTGAAGGCGATACACTCGCAGAAGCTATCCTTATGGGAACAGACGCAGCGTCAGGCTGGGTATTAACAGAGCTTGAAGACGGCAAACCCGCGCCTGCAGCAAGCCCCATAAAAAAAGTAAAGCCGGAGGCTGGCGGCTTTGTCAGTATGCTCGTTCTTGACATGGACGCATACGCCGAAAAGTACGGCAATAAAGCGGTTCGTAAAAATCTGACTATTCCGGCATGGCTTAACACATATGCTGAAGCAAAGCATATTAATTTTTCCCAGGTGCTGCAGGATTCGTTAACGTCAATTTATCAGCAGGAGATCGCCGCCTCTTAATGCTTCCTCCCTTGCGGCTTTCGGCGGATATTTTTTCAATAAGTCATGCCTTAGATATTTATAATCTTAATTGATCCCTTTTCGTTAATTCCGTAAAATTCCGTTACGAGAGGTTCCCCTTCAATACAGTCTATAACGGCGAATGTTGCGCCTGCTTTGCTCCGCGGGCGGGCGACGCTTCCCGGACAAACAAGCAATATGCCTTCAACGATTCTGTTGTAAGGAACATGGACGTGCCCGAATAACACAGCATCAGCATGGTTGCTTTTCGCTGCAGCGGTTAGTAAATAATGGCCGCCGTATAAGCTGTATTTGTGACCGTGGCATAATAAGAAACGATGACCGGAAAAATCAAAGACTGCTGTTTCCGGCATCTGGTAATCATAATCATTATTGCCGCGCACCAGTTTCCAGTCGCAGTAAAAACCTGCTGCTTCCGCAGCTTTTTGAAGGTCTGAAAGGCCGTCTCCGAGAAACGCGCAGGTGCAAATTGTTCCGTCAGGCGGAATAAAATTATTTGCCCAGGAAAAAACATTTTTTAAAGCGCTTACACTGCCGTGAGAATCAGAGAGAACAAGGAGTTTTTTACCTGCCATAATTTATGATACTACAATTTATAAAATCCAGAGTAAAAAATGTCCTAATACTGCTCTGTCAGACTTTGTTAAAACCGTATTCTTACCCTTGCGTTACCGTTGAAATGACTTCCGGCGGCGGCACCGGGGCGTATCGGGCCGAGTTCGCCCCTGTTGCCGTCTTTATTGAATAAATCGCGATCAAGCGGAACCTGCGCTGATATTGTCAGTGTCACGCCCTGGAACATTTCATGATTCAGGCTGACGGACGGTATAAAGGAAATATCATCAAAGCAGGAAATGAGGCCCAGACTCATATTTGTAAAATCACTGAAACTGTACGTAAAGCCTGCATATAAATAATGGTTATTGGAAAAACCTCCGCCTCCGTAGATTGAAGTTGATGATTTTTCCCCATTGTACAAATATTCCGCCAGAACGATTAAGTCACCGCCGAGGAATGAATAATCAAATCCCGCGCTGAAAGAAAGACCGTCCAGTTCTGTTTTTGCTTCGTGATTATATGTGTAAAGTGCGTCCATGACAAAACCGACAACGACATCCGCTTTTACAGAAAGTCCCGCGCGGTGAATTCCGTACTTTGAGCTGTTATTTGCAAATGGTATTTCATTCGGTATTTCAAAAGAATAGAGAGCCTGAACGCTTGCCCTGTCCCAATGACGATCCATTGATAAACCGAATTTAGAACCTTTGCCTTCCGTTTCAAAAGCATTGTGCGGAGAAGCGAAAAAACCAAGCATTTTTAATTCGTCTATCGGATACCATGTAAGGGAAGCTCCAAGCACGGCGCGCGGACGGGCGTCCGGTTTTATTGGGTTTCTTGGATTGAGAAAATCCGACGGTCCCCACACCTGCCCGTAACCGAAGGGAAGGCGCATAAGACCGCCGTTAAAGTCAAGATACTCTCCCCGCAGGCGGAAATAAAGGCGCTCAAGTTCAATCGCGGCGGCAAAGTTTTCACTGCCAATATTTAAATCCATAGCTGATAAACCTATGGCGGAAATTCCCGCAGCCGCCAATAAGTTAACCGCGCCGTATACTGTCGCGCCTTCCCGCAGCCTTGCCTGAAAGCGCAGATTCGCGTATTCCTCAATTCCAAAGGAGAAATCAGGCGCGTCTCCCGCTCCGGCAATTACTGAAACAGTGGAGTCCAGAACACCTGAGACGGTTATTTGCGCATTAATACCGGTAATTGCCAGAATAATAAAAAATGATAATGTTATTATCTTTTTCATGATTTTATCTCCATAAATCCCCGGTACGCCCTTGAAACTAAAAACTATCTTTCCAGATTACGCTGGCTGAACACGGAATCCGCAATCGGCCTGTCAAGGATAACATTTCGCATAACAAATGTTGTCTTTGAATCCCTGCGCATAAGATCGCGCATTATCCCTTCTACCGGAAAGCGGCGGCCGTTTATTACTTCTATCCTGACAAGCTCATATTCTTTAAGTTTAATCCCTGAAAGAGCGAACAGCTCATAACGCAAAAGATCCCTGTTCTCCTTGTCTATCCATAACTTGCGCGTAGCGTAACTTTCGTTTCTGTTTCTCGCTGTAAGCGAAAGAACCCATGAGTCCCGTCCGTTAATAATTTGGGAGCCTTCAAGCGCGGGAGTGTAGCGGGAAGACAGAGGTTCGTTATCAAGCGTATCTTCGTATGACATGTCGGATCCCATCATGGATTCGCGTAACATGTGCCCTGAAATCAGCATTACTTCTTCAGTGTCAGGTGAATATACAAAAAGCCGCCCATCCCTTTTTAAATACTTGGTTCCCCTGTCTTCGGCATTTGTAAACTCGATAAAGCTGTGCGTATTTCCTCTCGCCCATGCATTCATCGTTTTAACAAACCGCCGTCCCCCGTATTCAATGATGATGTCGCCTTCGTATTGAATTGTTGAGTAAATTTCATTGTTATCCACATGGCGCAGCAGTTCCGCGGCGGTCGGTGTCTGCGAAAAAACCGGAACCGCAATAATGGCAAGTAACGCAATCAGAAAAAATTTCTTGAACATAATAAACCTCCTATCTTCTTAAAGCCTCTACGGGCTCTACAAACGCGCTTTTTAATGACGGAATCAGCGTAAAAATTGACGCTACTACAACACCCATAAGCCATGCCTGCAAAAGTATCGCAGGGCTGAACTGGAAGAAAATCGCGTTGCTCATCGGCATCTCGCTGAATGTGCTGCCGAACTGTTCCATCAGACGAATAGGATAATTTGATAAAAGCCCCGTTATAATTCCTCCGATGGTTACTCCGGCAAGCGCGCCGAACGCAGCGAGAAATATTGACTCAAAGAAAAATACCCTTACTATTTCCGCGCGCGTCATGCCAAGACAGCCCATCATGCCGATTTCCTTGATACGCTCGTGAATTATCATCACGACAGTATTTATAATAAGGAAACTCGCGACAATGATAAAAACCAAAAACACAATCATATAAACTGAGCTTGCCGCCTGCAGCACGGCAACCCAGTAATTTTCTTTCCATTGCGTAATGACGTTTCTTTCTCCCAGGATATTCTGCATTCCGGAAGCGATAACGCCGCTTTGGTTTTCATCGTCAGCATAAACAACAAGGGACTGCGTTCCTTCATCAAGTACGAGTAAGTTCTGCAGGCGTTCAATATCCATTACAATGTAATTTTCATCAAGTTTGATATAATCAAAATTGAAGATACCGGTAATCTGCGGACGCAGGAATTTCTCGGAGTACTGGGCTGAAATTGTTTTGAATAAAAGCCTGTCGCCTATTGTTAAACCTGATTTCTGCGCGAACACCCTTCCTATCGCGATTTCATTCGCTCCTTTATCAGGCCAGCGGCCTTCAATTAAACCGTCATTCCGGTATGTCAGGTTGAAATTGTTAGCTGCCATTTCATTCCTGATATCAAGTCCCCAAAGAACGGCATGTTTTACCGTACTGTCCTGCAATGTCGCCATTGTAGCGATTCGGGGGAGCACCGCGCGCACGCCAGGGATTCTATAAATATCCGCGGCAAGTTCTTTCCAGATCTTTCCGTCAGCTACAGGAAATTGAACAGGCATATATTCACTCTCGGCTTCATATTGTTTTGATACAACTGTTATGTGACCTACTTCATAAACCTGTACAGTTTCATTTATGCTTTTTATCATGCCTTCTATCATGGAAGAATAAATAACAATGAAAAGAACAGCTATGCCGACAGCGGTAAAGCAAAAAAGAGTACGTCTCATGTTACGCCAAATGTTACGGTAGGCGATTTTTATTAGAGCAGCGGTTCCGCCTTTTTTATATGTTTTATCCAACATTTACTGCCTCCTTTTACTCGAATCGCAGACTGCTTGTTATGGGCATTTTCAGGACTCTGCGCGTTGGTAAAATCGCGACTAACGATGCGAGCAATGTCGCCGCAATGCCTGAACCAATAATCACAGGGATATTCCACATGCTGCGGAAAACCGCCATTGTGCGGAAACCGATTCCGTCGCTCATTAAATTGCCTAAACCGGTAAAATCAATTCCGTATTTCACCATCGGATAATTGACGGCGCAGCCGACAATTATTCCGAATATAGATCCAATGAATCCAAGAAAACCAGCTTCAAGCATAAAAGTAATTATCATCTGTTTATCTGTCATTCCCATTGCCCTCATCATGCCGATTTCCTTTGTGCGCTCAAGTATCGCAAGCAGAATTGTATTTGAGATTCCAAGAAATGAAAGAAGAAGCAAAAGAAACGCCAGGATTTGAGGCATCCCGATTTGAATCGCTTCATAATCAAGGTAATCCGCCATGTAATCCTGCCATACATAAATACCAAGTTCTTCGGGCATTGAAAGCCCCATTGATGATAAACCCCTTTTAAGTGCAGCGGTGATCGCAGCGGAACTTTCGCTTGCACCAGGCAGTCTGTCATCAGGAACGCCTTTTTCCCGGATTACAAGCTCAGTAACAACGCCGTCAAGCATCATTCCCGATTCATCCTGTAACGCGTCAAGAGGAATGAAAGCCGTGTTTCCATTGGGAAGCGGAGCGGGAGAGTTTATTACACCGGCTACAACTACATCAAAAGCCTGATTAATATGACTGACAGCGCCTGAAAATCCTGCGCGGATCATGGCGTCCAGAATCCGCTGCTTCTGTGCTTCATTTTCTTCAATAAGGAAATACGCGTCCATGAATTCTTCATATTGATAAGACGCCTGCACCAGCGCGCGGTCTTCGCTGCGAAGGGAAGGAAACAATTCCCCTTCCCATTTGTCAGCGCGAATCATGTCAGGCGTTGCCCTGATATCGATTGTCGCGTTTATGCGGACATTGTTGCGATCGGTAGCCGCGATTAAGTTCCAGTAACGGTCAAGGTCAGTTTTTGACGCATCGCTTTTAAGAACCATCCGCTCATTGCCGGCGGACGCTCTAGTGTCCACCGGAGAGAAAATGTCCATTGCGGATGACGGCGCTGTTTCATAAAGAGACCTGATAAACTGCGCTTCAGAAACATTTTGCGTAACAGATTGAATCAGTTCTTCCAGTTCCAGCCGCAGCGGACGCGTTGGAATGCCTATCTTCAGTTTTTCAGCGGCTACTGTTCCAAGAGCAATCTCAAATTTTCCGTTCTGAACAAACCGCCCGAAATCAACATATGGCACATAACGCAACACCTCGCGTTCTGCGTCAGGCTCGACTGCGAAAAACCTTATCGGCGCGGAGCCGGATACAGAATACATTGTACCGTTAAAAACATAACGGGGAGAAGCAACATAACCTTCGCGTGAAAGCGCTTCCCTGTAAACTGCCCAATTGGAAAAATTTTCATAGCTGGGCATTTCATCTTTTCTTTCAAAATAAAGATTGGTCTGCATTTTCGCAGCTCCTATTTCGAAGTTTACAATGTTTCTGCGCGACTCTATCTGCATGCCTCCAAGCCAGCTGTTAAGAAAAATGTACACGGCAACGCTTACCATAATCGCAAGCGATGTAAGAACCGTCTTTACCTTGTGACGCGCAAGATTGCGTAAAGCCATTTTCTTTAATTCCCAAATGCCGGTTAGCTTCATGCCGCCCCCTTTACCTCGTCGCTTTCGATCTGCCCGTCACGAATGTGCACAATGCGGCGTGCAAAATCCATAACCATCTGGTCATGCGTTGAAAAAATAAAGGTTGTCCCTTCGGACTTGTTTAACTCAAGCATTAGTTCCAGAATTTCGCGGCCTGTTTTGGAATCAAGGTTTGCGGTCGGTTCATCCGCCAGAATGAGAGCGGGCTTTTTTACAAGAGCGCGGGCGATAGCGACACGCTGCTGCTGGCCTCCTGACATTTCTTTTGGACGGCGCTTTTCCATTCCGTCAAGACCGACTTCTTTTAACACTTTCGCGGTACGTTCCCTGATTTCCTTTTTGCCGGCTCCGATTAATGTAAGCGGGAAAGATACATTTTCTTCCACAGAAAGAACCGGAATAAGATTATAAGCCTGAAAAATAAATCCGATACTGTGCCGACGCAGCAAAGCAAGTTCGTTACGCGACATATTTGCAGTATTCTCGCCGTTTACGATTATATTCCCGCCTGTCAGCGCATCAAGGCATCCTGCAAGATGAAGAAATGTCGACTTGCCGCTTCCCGAAGGACCCGCTATAGCGGAGAACTCTCCGCCGTTGAATTCCAGATTCACTGTGCGCAGGGCGTGCACCGTCTGCCCGTCAAGATCGTAATCTTTAACTACATTCTCAGCTTTAACTACCGTCATTTCTTCCTCCTGTTTTTTTTATTTCATTTAAAGCCGCAAGACCAAAAACATCTTTTGTTTTAAGTTCTTCGGCCATGGAATTCGGAACGAGCATCATTGAATTACCTGCTTTTAATCCTTCATTTAGTATTGTAAGAATCTTGAGTTTCATCGCGCCCTCGTTCTTCGCGTAAATTGATATCGCTTCTTCCAGTTTCTTCGCGATTTCAATTTCGGCTTCTGCGAGCAGAACGCGTCCTTTCTTCTCGCGCTCAGCCTGCGCAACACGCGACAGGGAATCCTGAAGCGGCTCAGGTATCTGGATATCAGTTATTTCAATATGAAGTACTGTTATTCCCCACTGAGTGGTTTTTTTATCAACATCTTCCTGAATTTGCTTTTCGATTATATCGCTGCGTTCAAGAAATGTTGAAAGAGCATGACTGGAAATTGAATTACGCAAAGCGGTTTTGGAAGAAAGCACAACAGCGTCAATATAGTTTTCAACTTCCAGAACCGCTTTTTGAGGATCCCAGACAAGCCAGAAACATATCGCATCTACATTAACGGTAACAGAGTCGCCAGTTAATGTTTTCTGAGTGGAGAAATCCGATACTCTGACGCGGATGTCAACAATTTGTGCAATTCTGTCCGCGAGCGGAACGAGAAAAAACAGCCCCGGACCTTTAACCCTGCGGAATTTTCCGAAGCGCAGCACAATCGCCCTTTCCCATTCATCAGCCTTGCGGATGGAAAAGACCAGAAGCAGCACAATCATAAAAACCGCGATACCTGCCCACATACCGGCCAAGTCTTCCGGATTGATGGATGACCTTTCCGGTATGTGATAAACAATCGAAATAACCGCCGCAGTTATTACAAGCGCGATAAGCCTGATTGCAGCTAACGTATAGTCCGTCTTTTTCGTTTTAAATAAATTCATTTTAAACCTCCTTAAATACACGCTCTTGCCGCATATGTAAACCGAATATAAAACAAAGTTTACAATTTCTCTTTTATAAATGATTCAATTAACTTGATCATTTCCCTGTTTTCAACTCCCAAATCGCGCAGTTCCTGAACAAACCGGCTGATAACCTCCCGGATTTTACGGTTCAGGCTGTCATCTTCCATAACCGGTTTTTTATCTGATATGTAAGTACCGCTGCCCACCTGTGTTTCCAGAATTCCGCGAATTTCAAGTTCGTTGTATGCCCTGGCGATTGTGTTAGGATTGGTCTTAAGGTCAACTGCAAGAGAGCGGATTGTAGGCAGCTTATCCCCGCTTTTCATCCGGCCGGAAAGTATTGCATACTCAATCTGTTGAATAATCTGCCTGTAAATCGGCGTCCCATTCAACGGATCAAGAGAAAAATTGATTATCTCATGGCCAAAACCAGTTGAAGGCTTGGTTGTCTTTGTTCCCGCAATTGTACTATTCATCTAGTACAATTGTAAGTGTATTAGTACAATATGTCAAGATAAAAAATATATTTTTTTATAGCTAAAAGCGGGAGTTATATAACCATTACAAGGGAAGAATAATCTGCAAGAATGGCATCTCCTGTGATAAGGCGCATGGGACAGGTAATTGCCTGCGCAAGAAGCATGTGATCGAATGGGTCATTGTGGATATGGGGGAGTTCCCTGTAAGCCTTTAATTGCTCTCTTGTAACCGGTAATTCCTGGAAATCATACATATTAACAAATGACTCCAATTGAGAGCCTGTAAATGACAGCTTTCCTTTACGCTCTTTTACAGCGATTTCCCACCAGGAAACCACGCTAATATAGATTTTAGTACCCTTAATGGAAAAAAGATGCAGTATTGGGTTTAACCGGGAAGAACCTTCAAAAAACCATATCAGGGTATTTGTATCAAGCAGCCAATTTATCATAATTTTTTATATTCATCTAAAGTCATAAAAGTGCTGTAAAACATTTCATATATATCTTCCTCTTTCCAGTTTTCCCAGCCTTCTGAATATTTAATTTTTCCTTTCATACAGCCAAACGCTTCCGCCACCGGCCTTTTTTTAGGCAATGATTCGCATGAAACCATCGCTACACTTGGTTTGCCATAACCGCCGATATAAATTGTTTCCCCTGCTTCCGCACGCTTAATCAATTTTGAAAAATTAGTTTTGGCGTCATGAATCGAGAGGGTTTTTTCCGTGTACATTGTCATAGGTTCTCCAACAAAGACATTATCATCTTTCACATCATTAGTTTAGTCCGGACTGGACCAAGTTGTCAAGAGATGTAAAAAAAATAATAAAATTATTGACTCCATCCCATTAATTCTTTGTACGTTGTAAGAGCTGTGCTAAAAAGAACTTCGTCAGCAATTAAAATAACAACTGGATTCTATACGTTTTGTTTCCTATTAATCATATCAAACCCGCAGTAAGGCACAAGCGCCTTTGGAAGCCGTACCGTGCCGTCTGCTTGCTGAAAATTTTCCAGAATTGCGATAATAGCGCGGGAAACAGCGATTGCGGTGCCGTTTAACATATGAACAAATTTGTTTTTACCATCGGTATCCTTAAAGCGGACATTAAGGCGGCGCGCCTGATAGTCGGTGCAGTTTGATGTTGATGTCACTTCTCCCCACTCGCCGTTATTGCGGCCTGGCATCCAGGCTTCCAAATCCCATTTGCGGTAAGCGGGAGCGCCTAAATCGCCGGTGCAGGTGTCAACTACACGGAACGGGATATTAAGTCCCTCGAAAATTCCTTCTTCTATTGAACGCAGTTCTTCATGAATTTGTCCGGATTCTTCGGGAAGGCAGAAAACAAACATTTCAAGTTTTGTAAACTGGTGAACGCGGTAAAGCCCTTTAGAAAACTGACCTGCCGCTCCAGCCTCGCGTCTGAAACAATGAGAAAGGCCGGCCAAACGAAGAGGCAGTTTATCCCTCTGTAAAATTGTATCTGAATAATATCCGCCAAGAGTAATTTCCGCGGTTCCGACAAGACATTGCCGCTGCTTTAGCTGTGCATCCTCACTTTCAAGAGTATAAACATTGGATTCTTCTCCGCGCGGATTAAATCCGATGCCCTCCAGAATTTCCTCACGCGCGATATCCGGAGTGATAAAAGGAGTGAATCCTTTCTTTTGTAAAATATCCAGAGCGTAACGAATAAGGCCAAGTTCAAGAAATACGCCTTCATTTTTCAAATAATAAAATTTGGTTCCTGACACTTTCGTTCCGTTATCAAAATCAATGATATCAAGATCCTGTCCAAGTTTAACATGATCGGCGGGATTAAAATCAAACTCAGGTATTTTGCCAACCCTCTTTACTTCAAGGTTGTCTTTATCTTCCTTACCGACGGGAGCGTCCGGATGCGCCATGTTTGGAATCTTGCGCGCTTCATATAAAAGTTCCTTCTCAATAATCGCAAGTTCGCTTTCTGCCGAGGCGATCTCTTCCTTAAGTTTTTTTCCTTCTTCGATAAGAATATTACGCTCTTCCTGCGCGAGCTTACCTTTCATTGCGCCCGCATTGGTATTTCGCTTTTGCTGTAATGACTGTAAATGAGTAGTAAGTTCAGTTCTTTTATAATAAAGTTTCTCAACCTCTTCGACATCGGCTTTCATGAAACGATCGGCGATATTACCCGACACTGCCGATTTATTTTCTACGATAAATTTATAATCCAACATATTTTCAGTATAGCAGAATATTAATTAATGTAATAGTATTACAAAAGGAGAACAACATGAAAGTATTATTAATATGTGATGATTACTGGCATCCTGGTAAAACAGCGGTTGAAGGCATTGAACCGTTAAAGCAAAACGGATTTGAGTTTGATATTATTTTTAACGCGAATGATTTTACCGCTGACATGTTAAAAAATTATCCTGTTGTTATTATGTGCAAATCCGATGAGATATCTCAATCCGACAAACAGCCGTGGAAAACTGAAGAAATCCAAAAAGCT
>WQSQ01000046.1 GCA_009787775.1 Treponema sp. | reverse complement strand
CATAAGCTGTAAACGCTGTTCCCCCAAAAGTATTGCCTATCCGAATTTCGCTGATTCCGGCAATAATCTGCGCAGCTCCGCCAAGAGCAAAACCCATGGCAACGATAACAACAGAAAGTTCGATGATCCCCGTATTGTGAAGATTTAATAAAACGGTCGTCATGCCAAAACCTAAAAGCCCAAGAGGACCGGGATTGGCGGCTTTCTTTTCAGGCGAATTCACAGACATATCATCTCCTTTTTTAGCCGCGGTAAACCAAAGGTTCGAAACGGCGGCGCATGTCGAATACACCGCGTAACGGTGTAATTACATCTCTACTTAACTATAAACCACAATAGTAAATAATGCAAAATCACTATAAAAATTACTTCTTACAGAGAGTTTTTTACAAAATTCGATTAGTTTTAAAAAAGCTCTTGAAAAAGCAGTCTTCGAACCAAGGTTCGCGCCTACTTTTTCATTTAAATCCGGTAAAGATATGGTTTGTCAGCTATAACTCTTCGTACTGTTTCTGCGCCTTTACGGTAAATGCTTGACACAGGGATACAGCTGTAAAACGTTAACCTGTAGAGTATTTTCCTGCGATATTCATTGGTATTCTGATACAAAGTTCCTGCCTTGACCTATATATCACTATAGTCCATAGTGAAGCTACACTATAGACTATAGTAATATGTCACTATAGACTGTAGTTAATAATCACTATAGACTAAAGTGATATGTCACTACAGGCTATAGTGAATATTCACTTTAGTCTGTAGTGATTGCATACTATAGGCTGCAGGGTGAACCTATACTAAGACAGAAGGAGAAACCTGCAAGCGCTTAAACTGTCTGCGGTTTCAGTCAAAGCTAAGATGGTTGTCTAAACATCCTCAAACCTGACACCCTCGCCTTGCGGAATAAAGTTCTTCGCGGTTCTTTCTTCCGGTTATTGAATATTACAAAACGCGTAAATCGAACGGTTAGTACGGTAATTGGCTTTTTCAGATAGGGCTGGACAATATGAATCCCGCCGAAATACAGTATCGAGGGTCAGACACGGAAAGTATTATAACGCACACGTTGAAAGAGGCATTCATATTGTCTAAATAGCGACTAAATTAATATTTCATGGTCGTTTATTACGGACATATTGGTTATTCTTCCTATTAAAAGGGCAAAATATTAAATATTTCTGAAAATCCTTGCTTGACTTTTGACCATATATAACTGATATTTAAAGTATGAGTGATTATCTTGATCCCAATAATGAAGAGCTACTGAAGGATTTCTTTAGCGAGGCTCAGATGCAGGTGGATACGCTGGAACAGAATGTTTTAGTCCTCGAAAACGAGGGCGCTAATAAAGACGCTGTGGACGAGATTTTCCGCGCGGCTCATACTCTGAAAGGCGGTTCCGCAACGGTGGAAATGATGGAACTGTCACATTTTACCCATCTTGTTGAAGATGTTTTTGACGCTATCCGCGGAGGCCAGGTTGGTGTTAACGAGGCTGTTGTCGATACTCTTCTTCAGGCTATTGATGTAATCAAGGCGATGCTTGACCAGAGGATGAACGGCGCGGTTTACGGAGAAGATACTTCAGAAATCGAAGGAAAACTTAAAGCGCTTTTGGGACCTCAGGCTGCCAAAAAGGCGTCTGCAAAAGCGCCTCCCAAAGCGGCTCCAGCGCCTGTAAAGGCGGCTGCTCCGGCTCCAGTGGCGGCAGCATCCTCAAGCGGTCTTAGCGAGCAGGAACTGGCGGAGTTAAAAGATTCCGTCGACGGCGGAATGCCCATTTACAGGATTTCTGTTAAATTTGACGAAAGCAGCCTTATGAATACGGTCGGCGGTATTCAGGTTTACGCCGCTTTAAAGAGTCAGGGAACAATTCTAAAAACGGTTCCCGATTTTGAGGCTCTTTATGCAGATAACTTTTTCCCAGTTGTTGATTATTATATTGCCTCCCAGCAGGATCCGCAGAATCTTAAAAAGTATGTCATACTGCCGGATGTCAGCCAGGACGCTGATGTTATAAATGTTTCTTCTGCGGCCTCAAAACCCGCAGCAGCGCCCGCTCCGAGGGTTGTACAGGCTGCACCTCAGCCTGCTCCGGTTGTACAGGCTGCGCCGCAGCACGCAGCGGCTCCTTCGCAAGCCGAACCTCAGCAGGCGGCAGCCGCGCCTGCCCAGACCGCAAAATCCGCGGCGGCAAGCGAAGACGCGAAGAAAGCCGGAAAAGAAGCCGGTTCCATTTTACGTGTAGACTCAAAACGAATCGACGACCTTTTGAACCTTGTTTCCGAAACAGTTATTACAAAAGCGACATTCAACCAAATCAATACGCAGTTTAACGATCTTACAGCGATGCTTCGTGAAATTGAGAATCAATATCGTGAGAAAGTTAAGAATCTGTTTGACAGTTTACCCAGCTTCCTTGAAAACATTCAGGAAGGCAAGTCAGCCAAAGATGTACGCAAAGAAATCAATGAGCAGTACGGCGATATATTTACAATATTTGATGCGTTCGAGATGTCATTTAAGGCCAGTTTAGCGAAATTCCGTGCAAATTCACAAAACCTTGGGCGTATTTCAGGCGAACTTCAGGAAGGCGTAATGCGCATCCGCATGGTTCCGATCAGTCAGATATTCAGCCGGTTCCCGCGTCTTGTCCGCGACCTTTCAAAATCGCTCAATAAGAAAATCAATCTGGTTATCGAAGGTGAAGATACAGAGCTTGACAAGTCAGTTATCGAAGACCTCCTTGATCCTATCATGCACTCGGTGCGAAACTCTATCGACCACGGAATTGAATCCGCAGAAGTCCGCCGCGCCGCCGGCAAACCTGAAGAAGGTACAGTCCTTCTGAAAGCAGCAAACGAAGGCAATATGATTGTTATAGAAATCGGGGACGACGGCGGGGGCATTGATGTTGAAGCTGTCAAGTCAAAAGCAGTCGAACGCGGTCTCATCAGCCCGAATAAGATACTTACCGATGTTGAAGCTTTCAATCTCATATTTGAGCCTGGTTTCTCGACCGCAAAATCAATTACAGCTATTTCAGGGCGCGGAGTTGGTCTTGACGTTGTTCGGCGTCAGATTGACGATCTTAACGGTACTGTTACTGTTAACTCCGAGCACGGTAAGGGAACCAAGTTTATTATTAAACTTCCTCTTACCTTGGCAATTATTCAGGGTCTTCTTGTGCGTGTCGGTGCTGAGATTTACTCAATTCCGATTACGTCGGTTATAGAAAGCCTGCGCATAAAGCCGAACGAAATTAAAAAGATTGATAATTATGAGGTTTTCAATATCAGAAACGATGTTATTTCACTCCTGCGGCTTAACCGGCTGTTTGGAATAAAAACAGTGGAAGAGCAGGATTATCACTTTATTGTAATTGTCGGAACAGCAGAGAAAAAGATGGGCTTCATGGTAGACAGCCTTATCGGTGAAGAAGATGTAGTTATTAAACCCTTACGGGATCAATTTACAAACTCACCCGGAATTGCCGGAGCTTCAATACTGGGAGACGGATCGGTCTCTCTGATTATTGATGTCAGCCAATTGTTGGAATTAGGTCTTAAAAAGGAGATGGAGCAGCGCCGAATCCGCGAAGCTTCAATACGGTAGGTAGACTATGGCGGCAGTAATTAAAGATTTAGCGCAGGTTAACGCCGATTTACAGGAACAAAAAGAGCGTGTGGAGAATGTAGACTTTAAAATGGTAACTTTTTCACTCGCCGGAAAGGATTACGGCGTTGATATCATGAATGTCAAGGAAATAGCAAAAGCCGATAAATTTACCTATGTGCCCAACGCTGCTTCATTCGTTCGCGGGGTTTATAACCTTCGCGGCGATATAATTCCTATTATCGACTTAAGGCAATTTTTTCATTTGCCCATGAGTAATAAGACCGACAGCATTGAAAATATGCTGATTCTGCATATTAACGATCAGGTTTACGGCACAATAGTAGACAAAATTGATAAAGTTGTCGGGATTAACAAGGAAACAATCCAGCCGCCGCATCCCATTTTCGGCGATATTAACATTAAGTTTATCAGCGGTGTTGTGGAAAAACTGGGTGATCTTTACATCATTCTGGATGTTATACGTATATTTACTGTAACAGAAGATGAGAAAAAATCCCGTTCCAATGTCGCCGACTCCGGTGAATTTTTTGTCCCGCCGCCTCCGGGGGATCCGTCCGGAGGACAGCGGGCTACGGCTGATACTGCCATTGGTTTTATTCAGGAAAGTCTTGCGGCTTTAAGGGGTTTCACGGCTTCAAGTGTTAACGACAAGTGGCTGCACAAGCGCTTTAGCGAGTGGAGCGTCGGCCGTTCCGGAGATTCGCTGCAGTTGAGAAGCGCGCCAGAAGCCGGTGAATTCCTGGATACTTTCCCCTCGCCAGGCGACGGTGAATTCTGGTCCGAAGCATATGCAAGCAGTATCAAGAAAGTCCTTCCGGATAACTCGTCTGCAAATATTAATGTTTGGAATATTGGCTGCGGAAAGGGCTATGAAACTTATTCGTTTGCATGTATACTTAAGTCGAGGTATCCCAATGCCCGGATTAAAATATGGGCGAATGATAAAGATATCATGGCTGTTTCGCAGGCGCCGAATATGGTTTATGAGCTGGAAGAACTGCCGGAATACTGCAGGACTTATACGGTTCACGGGTCAAACGGCTATTCGTTTAACCAGGTTATCAAGGATGGGATTATTTTTGAATATCACGATGTTTCAAACGAAAACACCTTACCGGAGATGGACGTTATTCTTGTCAGGGATGTGCTCTCATATATGGCAGCACAAGAACAGACCAGAATTATTGCTGATTTTTCAGAGAAACTAAAGAGCCGCGGAATAGTAATCATGGGAAGGAATGAAGAGCTTATCGGCGTAGATTGGCAGTCGGTTGCCGACGATCCTGTTTCAGCATACTTGCATAATGGCTAAACTGTGATATCATGATATTGAACTATAGATAAACGTAAGGAGAGAAATATGAGAGTTGAGTATATCAACCCCTTTGTGGAATCCGCTTTTAGTGTGTTAAAAGAGGTGTTGAATTCCGATGTAAAACGCGGGGAGATCTATTTGAAACCTACCTCCATGTCAATAATGGGCGTAGCGGCTTTGGTAGGACTTGCAGGCGATGTTGAAGGCCGTGTTCTTTTCGATATGACAAAAGATACAGCTTTACATATTGCCGGTGGCATGAACGGTGAAGTATTCACGGTTCTTGACGAACTTGGCAAGGCTACCATTCAGGAACTGGCAAATATGATTACCGCTCAGGCAGTAACAAAGCTGCATGATCTTGGCTTTAAATTCGACCTTACTCCGCCGGCTCTCTTTACCGGCGATAATATGGAAGTATCCACAAATCTCGGCGAGGTGGAAGCTCTTATTGTTCCGATGGAACTCGGTACGAACGGCAAAGTAGAAGTAAACGTTGCAATCCGTGAGCGTGTAAAATAAAAGTCCTGTTTGATTTATTAGGAGTAATAACGTTTTACGTACTATTGGTCAAATGGGAGATGAGTTATTCAGGTATAATATGACCGCTTTTGTACAGCGGTCATATTATTTATTGGGCGGTTAGCTCAGTTGGTTAGAGCACCAGCTCGACACGCTGGGGGTCACAAGTTCGAGTCTTGTATCGCCCATTAATTTCAGGGGTATGCTGTTTCAGGTTACTGAGCGGTTTACTCCTTTTTTTTATTAAACATAAAACCTGTCATATTCTATTCTATTTTTTTGACTTCCGGCACAATGCTATACTTTCTGGAAATACAATCAACGGTTTATCAGCCGTTAATTGAATGATAATAACAGCATACTGCTTATGGCCGGTTTATGTGTAAAATAGTCAAAAATGTTAATTATTCAAGTTCGCAATCGACACAATGGAATTAAGGGATTTTACAATATTTTTTGAGAGAGCATTATAGTTTACATGAAGGCATTTTGAAAAACATTGACAATAATATTTAAAAGATATTATAAATGAATATGAATATAATAATACATGATCGAAAAGAATTAGTTATAAGTAATATATTAAAAGATAATTCAATGGAAACACGGGTTATTTCCAACAATGAGAAAATACAGCCTTGTATTTGCTGTTTTGCTTGCTGGATAAAAACACCTGGTAAATGTATTATAAAAGACGGTTATGATAACATGGGTGAGCTGTTATCAAGATGCAGTCAATTAATCATTGTAAGCCATTGTTATTACGGCGGCTTTAGCCCGTTTGTTAAAAATGTTCTGGATAGAAGCATCTGCCCTTTTATATTACCTTATTTTGAAACAAAAAACGGAGAAACGCGGCACCCAAGAAGATATAAAAATGAAATAGATTATTCTGTGCATTTTTACGGAAAAGCCACTGAAAGTGAAAAAGAAACTGCTGAAAAACTGGTAAAAAGAATCGCGCAAAAACAGAAAAGGACTGTATGTTTTTATAATTCATTTGAAGAAATAAAAGGGATTTAACTATGAAAATCAGCATGATTAACGGCAGCCAGAAAACAGGTGAATCAAATACAGAAATTATTATTGAAAGACTGAAAAGTTTAATTAATCAATCAAATGAAATATATATATTCAACTGCGGTTTAAAGCAATTAACAAATGAAATGCTTAACAAAATAATTTCTACGGATGCAATTATTTTAATATTTCCTCTTTTTGTGCATTCCCTGCCGTCAAATACATTAAAAATGTTAATTGAACTGGAAAGCGTTATTAAACACCAGCAGAAAAATGATTTAATAATTTATACCATAGTTAATAATGGATTTTATGAAGGGAAGCAGAGTAATATCGCGTTTGAAATAATTAAAAATTGGTGTGAGCATACAGGAGTTAAATTTGGCGGCGGAATCGGTCAGGGTGCCGGAGAAATGCTTGGACGCACCAAACATCTTCCAAAAGATAAGGATTTATTTAAAAATCTTTCCTGTACATTACAGATAATGGCAGAAAATATAGAAATAAAAAAACCAATGGAAATCAAGTATTTACACCCAAATTTTCCGAGATTTTTATGGCGGTTTATGGCAGTTCGCAATTGGAATAACATGGCAAAAAATAACGGATTAAACAAAAAGGATATACTAAAAAAATTATAAAAGCGCGATGAATATTTAACATTTTTGCTGTAAACACATATCCTCGGTATGTTTTACATTCCGTATCTACTTAATTTTCTCAGCTCAAATATAATAAATATTCCGGTAACAATGAATGCGAATCCGTCGGCAACAGGAGCGGCGGCTATTACTCCCCAAAGACCCCAAAACCTTCCAAAAATGAGTATACACGGAATAAGCGCAAGACATTGTCTGAGCATGGAGAGAAAAATTGATATTTTAGGACGGCCTGTCACTACAAATAGATTTGTTGATACTATCTGGAAACCGGCAAGAGGAAGAAGCAGTATCATTATACGCATTGCACGGGGCGCAAACATCATAATAGCATCGCTTCCGTTCGGAGCAAAAACCCTGACAAGCTGAACAGGGAAAAACATTACAATGATAAACCCGATAACGCAGATTATTGTTGCCGCGGTTATCGCGCCCAGGTATGCGCGTAAGACGCGGTCAAACTTTTTTGCACCGTAATTAAATCCGAGTATAGGCTGCACTCCCTGATTAATTCCGAATACAGGCATAAGAATCATCATCAAAACAGCGCCGAAAATATTCATCCCCGACAGGGCGACATCGCCGCCGTTTGCGACTCCCAGCGAGTCTGCGCCGTACCATCCCATGCTCATGTTGTTTAGAAGCTGCACGGTAGACATCAAAAACTGAAGTAAAAACTGTGCAGAACCGAATGCCATAATCTGTATAATAATTGAGAACTCCGGTTTGAAAATGCGTAGTTTCAGCCTTACAGCCGCTTTTTTACTCATGGCAAAAAACATAATATATAAAGTTACAGTGAACTGGGAAACAACCGTTGCCCATGCCGCGCCTTCAACTCCCCATTGAAATACAATAATAAAAAGAGCATCAAAGATAATATTAAGAACAGCGCCGAGTATCATGCCGATCATTGTAATTGCAGGGAAACCCTGCGCCCTTGTGCAATGAGAAAGGCCGAAACTTAACATAAAAAAGACTATACCGTAAAGCGTTATACGAAAATAATCTTTTCCGTATACAATGGCTTCGCTTCCTTCCTGAGCTCCCATAAGAGAGATAACCTGATCCAGGAAAACAAGAGCAATAATCATTATAAGGATACTGAACCCTATAAGCAGAAAGAAACAGTGGTTAAGAGCGTTTTCAGCATCAGATTTTTTACCCTGCCCAAGACGCATAGAGATCATGTTAGCAGCTCCTATGCCGAAAAGCATTGCAAATGCCATGCCGATCGTCATTAAAGGCAGGATAAGAGAAATTCCGCCAAGCGCAGTTTCATTAATAAAATTACCGACAAATATTCTGTCAACAATATTATAGAGAGCGTTTACAACCATTCCGGTTATGGCAGGAATTGAATACCGAAGCAGCAATTTACTAACAGATTCAGTTCCAAGCAATGATGCAGGGTTCGCATGCGATATTTTATCAGTACCAGCGGCACTTACAGTTTCCGTGAGAACAATATTTTCACCGGAGATATGTTCTTGCTTATCGCCGGATGCTATAGGTTTATCATACATTATTATTTATTTTCATCTCCTTAAAAATCTTTGCGATATATTAATCTGTAATTTTTCCTTTAATCATCGCAGCCCATATTTTTAAGTCCTGCGCGGCCCAATGCACAATTAAAAGACGAAGACAGTCAATTGCATTTAATTCCTCATCAAGTACGGTTTTTGATATAACGGATTTAATTTCTCCTGTATCTCTTGAATATTCGTTTGGAAGTTCCAGAATCCATCGGGAAAGTCCTTCGCCGTTTTTTTCATTTATATAGTCATTAACCGCGCTTTGATAATTTTCTGCGCAATCAATAATTTGCATAACATTGTCTTTGGATAATTTCTTTTTATTTAATGCTGTTTTGACAAATTCCAGCGCTGCTTCCATTTCATCAAACGCTAGAGTTGCTGCAGGTGAGTTATTTAATGAATAACGTACAAGTATCTTGTAAAATTTCTTCTGCGTGTCCATGATTGCGGCGATAGCAAGAATTACTTCATCTCTTAAATACTGCATCTGATCCTTTCTGCGTAAAATATTCAGCAATACCGGTATCGAATTTGCATTATGATAGAGCCCAAGGGCTTCACTGCCCATTATCCGCAGACGCGGATTTTCTGTATCAAGAATAATTTTTTCAATTTCGGGACGGAATGCCTCATCCTTCATTTTGGCAAGCGCAATAATTGATTCACCAGCAAGCATGTAATCGCCGGAATAGGCAAGCTCGCGAAGTTTTGGAATTGCTGCAGTACAATGATGCTTCCCAAGAGTACGCGCAGAAATATATGCTGTTGTGTAAGGATTGTTTGTTATATCTTCGATTAGCGCATTTTCTGCATTTTTTCCCAACTTATTCATTTGTTCAAGCGCCCTGATCGAATCAATCCTTGTTGCAAGACTCGGCGAACGGGCACGCTCAAGAAGCCCGTCAATTGCAAGATGTGACGGAGTATCGTGCAGCGCTCCAATTAGTATTTTCTCTTCGTGAGAATCCTTCGCTTTATTTAATTTTTCAAGGAGACTGATCGCACGAAGATCCCTGAACGAAAAAATCACTTCAAGCGCATTTGACAGCGAAAGAGAACCCAATGACTTCATTTTACCATGCCTTGTAAGAGCAAGTATGGTCAAACATATCATTATGATAAATAAAATCTTGTAGGAAACAAACGGAGATAATCCGATAAAAAAAAGCAAATCAATTAAAAGCCCTGCAAGAAATGTGCCGCTTGCGCCGGCTATTCCCAGTATAAAAAAATAAAGGATTCCCATATCAAGCATTTTCTCTGACGGAACCAAACCAAGAAAATAAGTCTGCGCAATTCCTTCTGACCCAAGATAACCGAAGTTTAGCATAAAAAACAAAAAAAACATGAAAAGAATAGTGCTGGTAACATTCCCGACAGCAGACTGCGGAAAAAAGACTGCGGGAATTAAAGCGACTAATCCAAGAACCAAACAGACAAGAAAAAGCGGTTTTGCGCCGGTACGATCAACAAGAAATTTAACCAGCATGCCGGCAACCAAAAAACCAAATCCGCCGAAAACTGAATACAGCGAAATAAGGCCGTCATTATGATTAAATACATCACGGGCATATACAACAACAAATGTTCGCGTAACACCAGATACAAGGACAACAAGAAAAAAGATAAATATAAAATGGCGGAGATAATCCTGCGAAAAAGCTTCTTTGAATATATCAATAAGCTTCATTCCGTTTCCTTCTTTCGCGCGCGGAGGCTCAGGAACTTTTTTTATCATTATCCCGCTGATAACACCTGTAATTACTCCTGCGCCAAGCAGAATCGAAAAAACAAATATCGGAGGTTCCATGCCCAGAACCATCGCTATCAGGAAACTTCCGAACATTCCAATAGCGCTGTTAATTATCTGAATCTGTGTCATGTAGCTGCCCCTGTCAGGACCGGATGCAAGCAAATTCAAAACTGGATTATTACCTATCATTCCTATACCGCGAAAAAGATGAAACAGGAGTACACCCAGCATAATTAGAAACAAGGCCAAATTCCTCCTGCCGGCATAATCAACAAAGGGCGCAGCAACAGCCAGTATCATGCAAATTGACCTGACAATCCATCCAAAACTATAAATCCCGATTATTTTAAATCGTCTTGAAAACAATTTACCGACCGGCAGCAGAAACAGGGATATGTAGAAAGTTGAGCTCATAAGTCCGATATATGTCGGAGAAGCGCCAAGACGCAGAACAAAAAGCGTTAAAATAATGCCTACCAGTAAATTCCATGATACAGCATTAAAAATATTAAACATTTGAAAAGCTTCGCGCGCTTTGCTCAAGCGGTAGGGAGAAAGATGCACTGCCATATACTCAAACTGTATCAATATGTAAAATTAAATACAAGGCTGCGTTTTTTATATAAAATTCAACTGCATAATTCATTGCTGCCGCCATCTATTGCGGTATACAGTGCAAAGAAAGAAAGATCATCGCCGCATGGAGTAAAGGAATATTTAATTTTTGAACTTATCCTCCGCGCCATTTCAATTAAACCAAGGCCTGCTCCCTTGCTTCCAATATTATTATTACCGGAATGCAGCTGCTCTTTATAAAAACTACGAAGCTCTTTTTTATCAAGCGTATTTAAATAGTCTATTTTGTTTTTTATCATTTCTACATTTTCGCTTTTCATGATATTTCCTGTTTGCATAAAAAAGGTATTGCCTTCCTTGCCAAGTATAAAAGTCCCTTTCGGATACCCAGCGTGACCATCGTCAGTTATATTTAATTTTTCCTTCTCTTCGGAATACATCAGCATATTGTTCAATTGTTCGATGTATACAGAAAGAATCTCCTGCGAAACATTCAACGGTATCTTTTCTAAATCCAGGCGTTCTTTAAGCGTTTCGGACAGTCCGCCGATACCTTCCGACCATAAAGGCCCGGAGTAAACAAAAGTGATCTTCATTTCATTAAGCATATTATGCAATCCGGTCATATCAATAATCATTTTTTCTCCGCGCTTTAATTATTCTTCGTTGATTACTATGTTAAATGTTAAATTTTTAACATCTTCCCGCATATCTTCCCCGCACTCAATCACAATTTCGTTATAACTGGAAGTTATCCAGTTTATAATTATTTTTTTTCTGTCAGAGACATGATTATCCATTTTTGCCAATAAACTAGAAAAAACCTTAACAGTGGAACTGTTTAAATAATCCATAATACAATCAAATGTAAAAATTCCGAAATCGGTATCAAGATAACTGTCCAGCCAGTCATTTATTTCACTGAAGAACTCCATAACATTTTCATTAAAGCTTCGGCCGGAAATTTTCATATAACCTTTTTCTTCATCTATTAATATATAAGGCGTTGAGGTTGTTTTCTGCCTTTCCAGATGAAATGCCATAATTGAATTCTCCTTAATTAAAAATGATTTTAAGATTAAATATTTTGAGTTTTCTCATTCCATACATCTCTTTATATTCTCTATTATATATAATTATTCTTCAACTTAAAACCAATCAGCTCAAAATCATCTACCCTGGGCGTATTACCTCTGAACTCTTCAAATGCTGCCCATATTTTTTCCGAAATGACAGAATGATCATCATTATGGTTCTCCAGAATTAAACGCATAAATGTGTTATATCCAAACGGACTGGATTCTTTACCGCCTGGTTGATCAAACAAGCCGTCAGAAGCGATATAGAATTTATTATCCGGATTAACAGGAATATTTACAGTATTTATTTCATCTCTGTTTTTTATTTTTCCTTCACCTACATTTATTCTCTGCCCTTTTATTCTCGTGACATTCTTTCCGTCACAAACAAAAATATGAATATGACCTGATGAAAAGGATATACTGCCGTCTCTTGCAATAAACAAAACAGCCAGATCACATCCATCCCTTACAGTAAAGCTTCCGTCTCCTTCGCTTTCCGTTTTAACGTTAAGCACTGTAACAAGCCGTTTTTCAAGTTCCCATATGATGTGCGAAGGATTTTTATAATTGTTTTCTGTTACAGCGGATTCAAACGTTGATACGACAAGCATGGTTAAAAGAGCGCCGGGAGTTCCGTGGCCTGTACAGTCGCAGACACACAGCAGTGTGCCGTCGTCAAAGTTTTTTATCCAGTAAATGTCACCGCCGACAATGTCTCTTGGTTTCCATATAATGCTGTAATCGGAAAAAGCTTCCTTAAAAAAACTATCACTGGGAAGCAGGTTTCTCTGTATTTTACTTGCGTATTCAATGCTGGTTATAACAGCTTCTCTTGCGGCTTCCGCCCTGCCCTTGGCAAGTCTAGACTCGTTAGCCGCATATATGGATATAACAACAATCATCATCACAATCATCAAAGCGACAAACAAAACTGTCATACCTGTTTTCAGGGACTCAAAGATACTGATATGCTGTACAGCAGTTATATACCAGGCTAAAGCAGGTATTTCACAGATAACAGCGACACCTCTTGTAGCCCTGGTTTCCAGGAATTTAATGCCGCCGTATTCAAGCTCATTCATCCCGGCAGATATTTCTTCCCAGTACTTACTCAGTTCGTCTTTTATACTGACTTTTTCCGCAACAAGCCTTATATCTTTTGCCCCGGTGATTTCATACGCAGTATTGAAGTAATATACGTTTGCGATCCCGGAATAATCCTCGTAAAGGGTATTAATAAAATCCGACAGATAAATTCCAGTTCCGACAATACCAGTCTTTTTTTTATCATCATCAAAAACAGGCGCGTTAATCCACAAATTTGTCACGCCCAAATTCGGATTATAATTAATGTTGAAATTATAAACATCGGTTTCATTTAAAGTCATCGGATACCAGTAATTATCGGGATTCAGCGGATCAAGCGGGAACGGCTCGATATCGTCTGAGTAAAACATTTTATCTGTATCATTAATCCAAAAAACCGAATTTGCCGCGAAAGCGCGGCGGTATGCAGAGAACTCTTCAAAAGCGAGTTTCTCAAGCTCTGGATCTTCAGGGTTCACAAAATACCGCTTTATCAGCGGAGAATCCGACATTTTTAATACAATGGCAATTTCGCTGTTTACATACGCTTCCAGCCTGAGCCGTTTAATTTCCAGCGTGTTCATCAGCTCATTCCCGGTATTAATAAGCACAAACCGTCCCATTAAAGCAATGAAAGCAATGCTGCCAAGAGAAAAAACTACCAGAAATAAAACAAGGGAAAAGACAATTATTTTTGAGCGCACCTTTGGGACTTCACCCAAAGAGCACTCTGTTCCAAAACCCGCAGGCAATGCGGCAGACTTCCGGAGAAACGGCATTGATAATAATCTTAACTTTTGATTTTTAATCTGTTACCTCGCATTCACTCTGCAAAGGATTTATTTCTGGCTTTCTTTGCCGGTCAGATATTTACGCAGTGTTCTGAAGAATTCCTCTATATCCAGGGGTTTACCTACATGATCATTCATTCCGGCGGCAATACATTTTTCAACGTCTTCATTGAAAACATTGGCTGTCATTGCGATAATTGGAACATGCTTACGCATGTTCCTTCGGGTTTCACCTTCGGTGAAACCCGCGGCAGGGGCATTAATTAATGAATCTTCAAATTTCCTGATTCTACGGGTAGCTTCATAACCGTCCATCTGGGGCATTTGCACATCCATAAGAATCAAGTCATATACATCGGGAGATTTGCTGAACATATCAACCGCTATCGCGCCGTTTTCAGCGCAGTCTACAGACAGGAAAGTCGGCTCAACCAATGTTTCCACTATTTCGCGGTTAATCTCCACATCTTCGGCAAGAAGTATCTTATACCCTTTAAATAGTTCGCGGTTGTCTGTAATTACCTTATCAGGGCTATGCTGCAGCCCGATAGCTTCAGTAATTGTATCCGCAATTGCGGACGGAAACAGCGGTTTAGAAAGGAATTTATCAACGCCAGCTTTCTTTGCCTCGTCCGCGACAGCGCTCCATTCAGCGGCGGAAATCATTATTACGATGGTATGTTCAGGGGATTTGGACTGCGCTTTAATCTGCTTCGCAAATACAATCCCGTCAATCCCTGGCATTTTCCAGTCAACAAAATAGATATCATACATGCCGTTTATCCCGATAAGGGAAAGAGCTTCCTGCGCACTGCTTGCGGTATCGCATTTTACGCCGAATCCCAGCAGAATCTCTTCAAAATAATTGCGGATATCGGGGTCATCGTCAACCGCTAAAATTTTGATATTGCCCCAATCTACCCCAATGTCTATTAGACCAGGCATAGTTTTGACTCCGCGCTTTGCTTTAAACGAAAATGAGAACGACGAACCCTTTCCTACTTCGGATTCAAGCTCTATACGGCCTCCCATCATCTCAATAATATTTTTGGAAATTACAAGCCCAAGCCCCGTACCGCCGAACCTGCGCGACGTTCCTGATTCAGCCTGATGAAAAGAGCGGAAAAGCTGCTGCTGCTGATCAGGACTGATTCCTATCCCTGAATCCTTAATGGTAATTTGAATAACATAAAGATCGTCTTCTTTGCCTAAAAAACGCGTCTCAAGGCGGACAAAACCGCTTTCGGGAGTGAACTTGACAGCGTTGCCAAGAAGATTGGTTATTACCTGCGCGAGACGCTGATCATCGCCTATTAAAGTGCGCGGAATGGACTTATCAATATGTACAGTCAGTTTCTGTTTCTTTTCATCCGCTCTGAAAGCGACAATATTCACTACACGCTGAAGCATTTTCTCAAAATCAAACTCTTCATTCGAAAGCTCAAACTTGTTGGCCTCTATTTTAGACATGTCCAGAATGTCGTTAATGACACCCAGCAGGTGCTGCGAAGCGTTTTCTATTTTTTCAAAGCAGTAATCCTTGCGCGATATATCGCCCGCTGATTTACCGATAACAGTCATGCCGATAATTGCGTTCATCGGGGTTCGTATTTCGTGGCTCATGTTGGCAAGGAACGCGCTCTTTGAGCGGTTTCCCTGTTCGGCCTGTTCCCTTGCGGTAATCAGTTCTGTTATATCGACAGCATGCTGAAGATGCACTTTATTGCCGTCAGGCCAGTCAATGTAACAGTCGGAATGGCGAATATGCGAACCCAAAACATCAACATAGTCGTCCCAAACAATTACCTGATCGGGATTTTTATTGAGATCAATACACGGACAGAACTCGCATCTCTTGTCTGTGCCGCGCAGTATGTTATAGCAGATTTTCCCGACCAGTTCGTCTCTTTTCTTGCCCAGCACCTTCTGCATATAGTCATTAATAAAAAGCAGTTCCCCTGTTTTAGGAACAGTAATGTAAATAAGCGCGTCTATTCCGTTCAGAATACTTTCCAGAGAGTTCAGGGCAATATTCTTCTGTTTATTTGCCTCGTTTGCTTCCCTTACAGCAGTCTCAAGCTGTACTGTTATATTGTTCCTGCTGATTGCGTTAATAATCGTCCGGCTTGCGGAACGCAGAATCAGCTCTTCATTCTCGGTAAACAGCCGCTCTTTCCTGCAGTCGTCAAAGGCGACAAAACCCCAGAACTTCTCCTGCAGAAAGACCGGCATTAAAAAGGTGGAAATAATGCCCCATGCCTTAAGGCTATCCTTCAAATTGGAATCCATGTCGCGCACTAAAGTATTAAAGTTGTTCCCGTTCTCTATTATTTCTTTCAGTATCGGTCTTTCACTATACCTTTGATCTTCCGCGAGAATACCGTGCTTTGCCCTTGTTCTAAAATCCCCGTTGTTCCACTCGTACACAAGCGAACAAAAGCCGCCTGAGTAATCGATAAAGTTCTTCCAGATACCGACACGGTCAACATCCACAGCTTCCGCTATTATCCACATAGCCTTCTGAAGGGAATCCTCAAACTTCGTTCCCGGTTCAATCAAGGTTGAAGACACATTGTTAAGCGCTTTTAACAGTTCGTCCTGCTCATGCAGATGCCGCGTCAGTTTCCTGATGTCGCTCAGATCATACAGGAAGCCAATACCGGTAAACTCATCTTCGTCCTTGACCCTTATCAGCGTAATATCGCAGGGTACAGGCTTGCCGGACGCAGTCTGGTGAGGCCATTCAAATCTGACGATCTCTCCCCCCATCGCGCGGTTCGTATTGTCAAAAGCCGCGGCTATAGCATTTCGCCCGTCAGGCAGATACTCAGGAGAGAAGTCTTCGTAATAACGGTCGATAAGCTGCTGCTTGGGAGCGTCAAACATTTGGGAAAGCTTGTCGTTAACAGCGGTAACTCTAGGAGTGTTGTCAAAGAAAGCCATGCCTATCGGCAGATTGTCGATAATGGCCTGGTTGATTCTGGCCGCCTTTAAAATCTCCTTTTCCATCTTTTTGATATTGCGAAGGTCGTAAAGGAATGCCAGTATAATCAGTTCGTCATCGACCCAGACGCATGTCTGAGTAAGGTCGCAGGGAACAATCTCGCCGCTTGCTGTTCTGTGAGGCCACTCTATCCTTACGGACTCGCCCACGCTGGCGCGCTCAATAATCTCCATGGCTGCGTCATGTGACGACCGCCCGTCAGAAAGGTATTCGCAGGAAAAATCGTCAAAGTAATCCCTAAGTATATGCTGTTTGGACGCGCCGAACATCTTTGTAAGTTCTGTGTTGCAGTCGCTGACCCTTGGGGGATTGCCGGTAAAGACAGAAAGCCCGACAGGCATCGCGTCAAGAATGGCCTGGTTGATTTTGGCCGTTCTGTTAATCTCGCGCTCCATGCTTTTAATCTTTCTGAGATCGTACGTGAACGCAAGGCCGATATATTTGCCTTCACGCTCAACGCATGTGACCGTTACTTCGCATGGCACCAGCTCTCCTGAAGTGTTGCGGTGCAGCCAGTCAACGATAATTGTCTCGCCAGTCGCTATTACCTGCTTCATGAGCCTTAAAGCCCTGTCCGCGGATCTTTCCCCGTTTGCCTGGCATTCCGGCGAGTACATATAAAAATTGTCTATCCAGTCCCGCTTTGTCGTTTCGCAGATTTTAAGAATTTCCTCGTTACAGTCAATAACCCTTATGCTTTCATCAAAAATGGTCAGACCGAAAGGCGCGGATTTGGTAATAGCCTGATAAAATGTATGCGCTTCAAGCAGCTCTCTTTCCATTTTATCGCGGATAAACGCGTTAGCGCACAGAAACGCCGCCGAGCGGAGCATTTCGATAAATTCGCCGTCAAAATAGCGTTCATTGCGCTGATCGCTGAAAATCACAAAACCCCAGAAGCTGCCCTTCAGAAAAATGGGAGTTATCAGTACAGACATTGATCCGTATTTGCTGAGTATCTCCCCGTTAGGCAGCGTGCTGACTGGGCCGTTGATTACATTTCCTCCGCCCAGCAGTTTTTCCCACTTAGGCGCGTAAACGCCGTAAGCGACATCAGTAAGCTCAGTAATAGGAGGGGTCGTACCGCCTGATTCCCTGTCCCAGCGGTAAACCTGCGATGCGTGAAGACCGTCAGGTTTGGAAGAATTGCGCCAGACATTCAGGCGGTCAAGGTCGGCCATGTCGGAAATAAGGCCCATGCCCTTTGTCATCATTTTGTCGAAGGATTCGTCAGTGTTTGACAGGAAAATCGCAGCTGCCTGATTGAGCGTGTCGGACATCTCCTTCCGGCGCTTAAGAGATTCAATTTGTTCTTTAAGGTCAGAATCTATATCCATAATTTACCAGACGCCGGTAAATATTAATTTAACCGAACCTGAATACTTAATTATAGTACAATAACAGCCTATTTGTAAATAAAAGCCTCTTGCGCTGTACAGACCTTACAAGCGTAACATTCAAGAATAACCCAGTTCGCGGAGAAGATGCACAGCGTTTTTGTACGAGTACGCGTATTTAGTTCCTTCTACCCTTACGCCGCCAAGCCTTGACGCGATCCCCTGCGGAATACGCCATTCTGAACCATTCGGGCATTTTTCCAGTTCAGAAAAACAGCCTAAAAGATTATCTGTTACACTTACGTGTCCATATATATTGCTGATTCAGTGCAATGTATCGACAATGAGCGTAAAATATTGTATTTTACTTCAAGAGGCAAATATGACCGAATCAACTAACCTGAATATTCGTATTGATAAAGAACTCAAGGAGCAGGCTGAATGCTTTTTTAGTGAATTGGGTTTGAATATGTCATCGGCATTTAATATTTTTGTACG
>WQSQ01000045.1 GCA_009787775.1 Treponema sp. | reverse complement strand
AGCGTAATCGGCGGCCTCGGTGCGGATCGCCTATGCAGCCATGAACGCTAAGAAGACAGTACTTGCCCTGTCAATCTATAAAAAGCATATAAAGATTATAATATTTGAATAACATCAGCGTTCATGCGTCTTTAATGCCGCAGCCGCCAGCCGTTGATTGACAAGCGAAGTGAGGGTCGTGACCGAGTTTACTCGGGCATGACCGAACGAGCGCAGTCACCGAAGGGTATGATACCCTTCATTACGCTTTAAGCCTGCGCCATTCAAGGAAGGGTTTATGTAAGGTCACGCTTGCGCACATGCAGATATCCTAACTGCTGCCGGAACCCATATTGCCGTAATCAGGTTCAATTCCGCGGGCGCGCAGAACGTCGACATAGTTCTTAAGCTGCCTGTTGCTTTCGCTGCTGTCCAGGGAAAAACCTGCCTGGAACATAGTTTCGCTGCTTTTTGTCCAGCTTAGCTTCATTTTCAGGCTGAACGGTTCAATTTTGTCTTTCTTGTCTGGTATAATCTCTATTTTATATACTTCGTCAGGCTTTATGTTTACGTATGTGACGCTTTTCATGCTGCAGCCTGAAGCGCTGACATTTCCAAGCTGGCCTTCGCCTTCATAACCTGCAATGGCTATACCCGCTCCCAAATCATACTGCGGTGTACCTAGTCTGGGAGACTTTCGTTCCTGGTATTCGGCAAGCCGATCTGTCAATGCCTGATTCTTTTTTCTGAATAACATGTTTCTGCCTATATATTCCTGTCCGGCCGGATAATAATTTTACCGTCCACAATCTTTTTGGCCATTGAAAATGAAGCCGCTATCTGCCTGCTTGCGTTCTGGGCTGAGCTGACGCTTGCGCTTACTTCCTGCGACGCGGATGTTAAATCCATGATAGTACCAGCTATGAAAGAGCTGTCTTGTTTGATTTTCGCCGAATCGCTGTTAACTTCATCTGCCATGCTCCGGATTTTTTTAAGAGCTTCCATGATTTGCCCCGAGTTTGATGTCTGTGTATTAATGTTGCCTCTAATGCTCTCGAAGGAAGAGCTCATCTCGTTTAATTTCACAAAGATATCGTTCATGCTCTGTGCATTGGCACCGGATACCTTTTCAATCTCGCCTATCGCCTTGGTCATGTTTTTTATCTCATCGGAAATTGAATTCGATTCATTATTGGACGATTCTGCAAGCTTGCGGATTTCCGAAGCTACTACAGCGAAGCCTTTTCCGGCTTCCCCCGCGTGGGCCGCTTCAATCGCCGCGTTCATGGCCAGGATGTTAGTCTTTGCGGCGATACCTGCAATTGTTTTATTCGCAATTTCCAGCGCGGCGGAGCGTTCCGTTAAACCGACTATTTCCTTTGTAAGCTGCTCAAGGGTTTTCCTGCTGTTTTTGGACGACTTTCCCAGGATTATGGTTATATCGTTTGCTTTCTGCACCGTATCCCTGATATTGTGTATCCCTTTAACCATCTGCTCTATCAGTCCTGATGAAGAGTTTATGCTCTCTGACTGCGATTCTACAGCTTCATTGAGAGTGCCAATATTACCGATAATACCGTCTACGGATTTTGAGGTCTTTTGTACAGATATGTTTTCTCCTTCACTTTTGCTGGCAAGAGTTTCTATTCCTTCAATAATGGTTTTCAGCTCCTCGCTTGATTGGTTTATTATTTTATTAAGGTTAAGGCTGATATTTAGCTGTTTTCCAAGCTGCTCGTCGTTTATTTCCCCCATTGTCTGGCGAAGGGTATTGCGGATTGAATAAAGGGCTGTCTGCATAATGCCGATTTCATCCTTGCGTATTTCTGATGTTTTAATGTCAAAGCGCATCTGCGCCAGCGTGTTAGCTGCGACAGCGACTTCGTTGATTGGTCTGGTGATGGAAGACGCGGCATTCAGCGAAATAACGGCAGCGGCTGCCAGAACTATTGCAAGCGATATAATAAAAACATAAATTGCCCGGTTCTCAAGGCCAAGTACATAGCTTACATCAAGGTCAAGGCCCAATATACCGGTTATCTTGCCTGAATCGTCCAGTATCGGAAGAAAGCCGGATACGAAAGTGCCCCATTCATCTGTGTAAGGCTCTTTGGTAATGGTAAAAACTTCGTTATTCCATGCAGCAGTTATTTCAGCAGGGGGATCTTCATACCCCTTTAAAATATATTCATCAGTTTTGCCCAGATTAATCAGGGGAATATCATCAGTATCAAGAATAAAACGGATATTACCTCTCTCAAGGCGCAGATAATATATATAGACAAAACCGTAGGAATCGCGGATTTTATCTATCTGCATTACAAGGTCAGAGTACGACTGTGCGCCGTCTTTTCCGTCCGCAATTAGTTTGTCCGTGTTTTTAAGTTCCGGAAAAAGCCGCTCTATGGAAAGGGCGGTGTTTTCAATGACTTCGGTATAACTTTTTTTGATATACGAAGAAAACTGGAAAAAAAGCATCAGTCCGATTCCGAGAGCTGCAGCGAGGCACAATCCTGTAAAAAGCAGGAAAAATGTAGTTCTTAGGCTTTTCATTTTATACAATTAAAACATAATTTTTTTTTGTTAACAAGATGAGTCATCCATACACACTTTAGTTAAATTCTCCGTTAATAACAAACGGGCAGGGTATCCTATTGCTTATGCCGCGGTACACGACTTATTATACCTTTACATGAATGGAAAAAAGGGGGTGCAAAATCGCTAATAAACCGGAAGAAAATAAAACGCTGCCGCTGGAAACTATGCTGGATGTTTCCGACAATGAATTGGCCGCTCTTCTTGAAACAGATATCCATGACAGTATTCTCTTTGAATCGGCGGACCGCGTCCGCAGGAGAATATACGGAACTGATGTATATATCCGCGGGCTGATAGAATTTACCAATTACTGTAAAAACAACTGCTATTACTGCGGTATCAGGTGCGGGAATACCGTTCTGCCGCGCTACAGGTTAAGCCCGCAGGAGATAATGACCTGCTGCGTTACCGGGTATAATCTTGGGTTTCGTACATTTGTTCTTCAGGGCGGAGAGGATGATTACTACAGTGATGAAATAATGTGCAGGATTATTTCTGAAATAAAAACAGCATATCCTGACTGCGCTGTCACGCTTTCAATCGGGGAGAGGGCATATAAAAGCTATAAAGCGTTCTTTGAAGCGGGAGCGGATCGGTATCTGCTCAGGCATGAAACAGCCGATGATGAGCATTACAGACTGCTGCACCCTGAAAGCATGAGTTTACAAAACAGAAAAGAATGTTTGCGGAATCTTAAAGACATAGGGTTCCAGGCAGGCTCCGGCTTTATGGTAGGCTCTCCGTTTCAGAAAACCGAACATCTTGTAAAAGACATCAGGTTCCTGCAGGAACTGGAACCGGAGATGATCGGCATAGGCCCTTTTATAACGCACAGCGATACGCCGTTCAGGGATTATAAAAACGGCAGTCTTGAGCTGACGCTGCGTCTTATAGCCGTACTTAGGTTAATGTTTCCATACGCGCTGATTCCTGCTACTACCGCGCTTGGCAGCATAGATCCAAACGGCCGTGAACTTGGCCTGAAAGCCGGAGCTAATGTTGTTATGCCGAATTTGTCTCCTGTTTCAGTGAGAAAACAATACTCGCTTTATGATAATAAAATCTGTACCGGTGAGGAGGCTGCCGAATGTAAAGTATGCCTCCAAAAGCGTGTAGAGCTTTCCGGGTATCAGATTGTTGTATCGCGGGGTGATGTAAGAAAATGAAACGGTGTCTATTAACAGGTCTGTCTCAAAGGCAGTTGCCGGAATTGCTCATAAAAACGGTATTCCGCTTATTGTAGATAATACATTTGCCAGTCCTTGCCTTAACAGCCGCTTCCGGCAGTGTCTTTTTATTATTCTGTTATTTGTGGTATTGTATGCTTAGGAGCATACAAAATGCAGATTGACGGCAAATTAATATCCTACCTTGAGGATTTATCCTGCCTTACATTGTCGGACGATGAAAAAAGCCGTCTTGCCGCGGATCTCCGGAAAATCCTTGATTACATGGCGTGTCTTGAGAAACTCGATACCGGCAGTGTGATTGAGCGCACTCATCCGTTCGATAATGTGAATGCCTTCAGGGATGATGAGGTACACCCTTCATTTGACAGAGAACTTATATTAAGAAATGCTCCTACAAAGAATGGCGAAATGATTATTGCGCCTGGAGTAATTTCATGACAGCGCTGGAATTGGCAGAGGCAATAAAGTCAAAAAAAATCAGCGTACAGGATGCTGTTTCAAAATATTTAAGCGCAATAGAAGTAAACGATGAAAAAATAAATGCATTTACAACGCTGCCAAAAGATAAAATTCATTTACGAGCCAAAGAAGTTCAATCAAAAATTAATGCAGGCTCTGATATTTCTTCTCTTGCCGGTGTTCCCATTGCTGTAAAAGACAATATATCAACAGAAGGAACCGAAACTGCCTGCGCATCAAAAATGCTGAGCGGCTATATCCCGGTTTATAACGCCGCAGTTATTGAAAAACTTGAACAGGCCGGAATGATTGTTATCGGCAAGACAAACATGGACGAGTTTGCGATGGGAGGCTCAAGCGAAACAGGCGCATTCGGTGCGGTATGTAACCCATGGGATTTATCGAGAGTCGCAGGCGGCTCCTCAGGCGGCAGCGCGGCTGCTGTTGCATCCGGGGAAGCGCCTATTGCGCTTGGTTCTGATACAGGCGGAAGTATCAGACAGCCATGTTCTTTCTGCGGTGTTTCAGGCATCAAGCCGACTTACGGCGCGGTGTCACGGTATGGTCTTATCGCGTACGCTTCATCACTTGATCAAATTGGTACGATTGGGTACGACATCAAAGACTGCGCTGCTTTGCTGGAAATAATTTCCGGAACAGATGAGCGGGACAGCACCTCCATTCTAAAAGAACCCTTTGCCTTTAATTTAAAAAAGGAATGCGCTAACTTAAACGGTATTAAGATTGGTTTACCTAAAAATTACTTTGAAAGCGGGATTGATAATGATGTAAGAACAGCTGTGCTTTCAGCGGCAAAGGATCTGGAATCTTTGGGAGCAAGTATCGAAGAATTTGATATGCCGTTTATGGATTACATGATCCCCGCATATTACATTATTGCGTGTGCCGAGGCATCATCCAACCTGTCCCGTTATGATGGTCTTAAGTACGGGTTTAGAAACAAAGACGCGAAAATATTATCGGATGTTTACAGAATGTCGCGAAGCGATGGTTTCGGCCTGGAAGTAAAACGAAGAATTATGCTTGGATCATTTGTACTTTCTTCAGGCTATTATGATGCTTACTATAAAAAAGCACTGCAGACCCGCGCGTTAATAAAGGACGCTTATAATAAACTGTTTGAAAAATTTAATATAATACTTTCTCCTGTCGCGCCGACTGCCGCATACAAACGCGGTGAAAACGTTGATGATCCGATTAAAATGTATATGGGAGACATTTACACAGTATCGATAAATCTGGCTGGTCTTCCCGCTGTTTCGCTTCCCTGCGGTTTAGATCCGCAGAGATTGCCAATAGGTTTCCAGCTGATCGGCAGCGCATTTAGTGAAAAAAAACTTATTGACACGGCTCGTGTTTATCAACAGCATACAACCCACCACTTAACAAGACCCGGGGGATTCGATGCGTAAAGCCACTATAATATTAAATGCTCCCTGCTACCGAGGTGTTTCATGAAATGGGAAACTGTCATCGGGCTTGAGGTTCACGCAGAGTTATCTACCAGGTCAAAAATCTTCTGTTCTTGCACCACCTCTTACGGAGGAGAACCAAACACTCATGTTTGCCCTGTCTGTGCCGGTATGCCGGGAACGCTTCCTGTTCTTAACAGCAAGGTTGTGGAGTATGCTCTGCGCCTTGGGCTCGCGCTTAATTGTTTGATAACACAGCAATGCAAATTTGATCGAAAAAATTATTTTTATCCAGATTTGCCAAAAGCGTATCAGGTATCGCAGTTATACATGCCGATTTGCCGCGATGGCTATTTGGAAATTGAAACTGAGAATAACAAAAAGAAAATTGGAATTCGTGAAATTCATATGGAAGAAGATGCGGGTAAACTCAATCATGGTTCAAAAGGTTCTTTTATGGACTTTAATCGCTGCGGTGTTCCTCTTTTGGAAATTGTTTCTCATCCAGATTTATCAAGTGCAGGGGAAGTAATCGTATATTTGGAAAAACTGCGCGAAACACTTTTATTCCTTGATATTTGCGATTGTAAAATGCAGGAAGGCTCTATACGCGCCGACATTAATCTGTCTGTACGCCGTTCCGGTGAAAAACCTGGTATCCGTACTGAAACAAAAAATATGAACTCATTTAAAGCGATTGCGCGCGCGGTTGAATACGAGACTGAAAGACAGATCGAAATACTCGAAGACGGCGGGACTATTATTCAGGAGACAAGGCGCTGGGATGACGAAAAGAGTACTTCGTCAGGTATGCGCTCAAAAGAAAATGCGCAGGATTACCGGTATTTCCCTGAACCTGATCTTTTACCGATTAATATTGATGATGGCTGGATTTCCCGTGTTAAAAACAATCTCCCTGAACTTGCATACCAAAAACGCGGACGATATATGCGTGATTATAAAATTTCTGCAGACGAGGCGTATGTTCTTACCTGTCATAAAAATATTTCCAGTTTGTTTGAAACTCTGGCGCAGAAAAGCGGACAGCCGGTTGAGTCAGCCCATTTAATCAGCTGTGAGATTATGAGGCATATGAACAATGTAAATATGCTTCCTGAAGATTTATCCATTGAAGCTGATAAACTGGTGACGCTTATCAGTTTTGTCACAAGCGGAAAAATCAACCGTGCCTCATTCAAGGAAACAGTCGAAGCAGTCTTTAAAAACAATGCCGATCCCGAAAGCTACATCGCAGAAAAAGGTTTGATAATGATCAGCGATGATAATGCTATTATAAAAGCAGCGGAGAAGGTTATGGCCGCGAATGAAGACTCTGTTACAGAGTACCGCTCAGGCAAAGAAAAGATTTTTGGTTTTTTAATGGGTATGGTGATGAAAGAGCTGGGCAAGAGCGGCAACCCTGAACTTGTTAAGAGAATCTTGCAGGATAAATTAAACGGATTATAAATGGAGTTTGAAAAATCATGAATCAATACAGGACGCATACATGCGGAGCTCTTTGTGAAGAACATATCGGGCTGACAGTTGTCCTTTCCGGCTGGGTAGATACAATCCGTGATCACGGAGGAGTTACATTTCTTGATCTTCGCGATCAGTATGGTATTACACAGATTGTTTTGCATCAGGAATTTAAAGTAAGCAGGGAAAGTGTTATTACAATAACCGGTATTGTTAAAAAGCGGGATGCGGATACTGTTAATGCAAAGCTTGATACCGGAATAATAGAAGTACATACAGAAGAAATAACTGTACAGAGCAAAGCGGTACACTCTCTTCCTTTTGAAATCTCAGAATCCAAAAAGACGCGTGAGGAAGTCCGCCTCTGTCATCGTTTTTTGGATCTTCGCAATCCTTTAGTTCATAAAAATATCATGCTGCGCGCAAAGATAGTCAGTTTCCTTCGCGCTAAAATGGAAGCGCTTGGTTTTACAGAGATTCAAACGCCGATTTTAACTTCGTCCTCTCCTGAAGGCGCGCGGGATTATCTTGTACCAAGCAGAAAACACCACGGTAAATTTTATGCACTTCCGCAGGCGCCGCAGATTTTCAAACAACTGCTGATGGTTTCCGGTTTTGACCGCTATTTTCAAATCGCACCGTGTTTCCGTGATGAGGATGCACGTGCCGATCGTTCTCCCGGAGAGTTTTATCAGCTTGATTTTGAAATGTCATTTGCCCGGCAGGAAGATGTTTTTGCCGTAGCGGAAAATGTTCTGTATGGTGTTTTCAAGTCTTTCTCCGAAAAAACGGTAAGTCCTGCTCCTTTTCGCAGGATATCTTACGCGCAGTCGATGTTAAGATACGGAACTGATAAGCCAGACCTTAGGAATCCGCTCATTATTGAAGATATGACTCCATTTTTCGCTGATGTTGATTTTGCGCCGTTTAAAGAAATCCCTGTCCGGGGCATTGCTGCACAGGGAGCTGCAAAGCAGTCAAAATCGTTCTTTGAAAGAATGTTGGCATTTGCTTTGGAAATTGGCATGAAGGGACTTGGTTATATCTCTGTAATGGAGGATGGAAGTCTAAAAGGCCCAATTGTAAAATTTTTAAACGAGAAAAAACAAACTGCGCTCAGAAAGGATTTGTCATTGAAAGAAAACGATGTCTTGTTCTTTATCGCAGATGATCCAAAGACAGTGGACGGTCTTGCAGGAAAGATAAGAACAGAATTGGGCAGTCAGTTAAAGCTATGCAAAGACAGTTTTGAGATGTGCTTTATTGTGGACTTTCCAATGTACGGAGAGAGTGAAGAAACGGGAAAGATTGAATTTACCCATAATCCATTTTCCATGCCGCAGGGCGGACTGGAGGCGCTGGAAACAAAAGACCCGCTTGATATATTAGCATGGCAATACGATATCGTTTGTAACGGCGTTGAACTTTCATCAGGCGCTGTACGCAATCATCTGCCGGAAGTAATGACAAAAGCATTCGAAATTGCCGGCTATACCCAGTCCGATATAGAAAAAAAATTCCCCGCACTTTGGAATGCTTTTCATTACGGCGCCCCTCCTCACGCCGGTATGGCTCCGGGCCTGGATAGGATTGTTATGCTGCTTACAGGGGAGGAAAATATTCGGGAGGTAATTGCATTTCCCATGAATTCCAGTGCGCAGGATCTTCTTATGAACGCACCTTGTGAAGCAACAGAGCAGCAGCTTAGAGAAGTACATATAAAAGTGAGACAGAAGAATTAATTTAAAACAGAGCTTTTTCCGATACTGACCGAATTTTGGAGAAAGTTCAGGGGCTTTTCCAAAATCAACTTGATTTTGGAAACAGCTCAATAGTCTAAAAACTATATCTAAGGAAGGTTCTATGTTTAAAGAAGAGATCATTGCGGTGTCCAACAGCGCAAGAGATAAATATAATTTTCTAAGTACAAATCCGGCAGGGTATATTTTTGCTTCAATTCTTGCCGGTATTTACGTAGGATTTGGCGTACTTCTTGCTTTTACTGTAGGCAGCTTGTTGTCAGGAAATCCTATTACCAGAATTTTGATGGGATGCACCTTCGGCATCGCTCTCAGTTTAGTGGTAATGGCAGGAGCAGAGTTATTCACAGGTAATATTTTTGTAATGTCAGCAGGCTTGGGAAGAAAAACTGTTTCATTCAGCATGTGCCTTAAAATATTTGGGATGGGTTATTTCGGCAATTTTCTGGGATCGGTTCTTCTTGCGGCTATCTTTGTAGGGTGCGGTCTTGCAGCCGGAGATACAGGAGAATTTATTTCCAGCATAGCGGCAGCAAAGATGTCGCTTCCGCCGCTTGCGCTGATTTGCCGCGCCGTACTATGCAATATGCTTGTTTGTATTGCTATCTGGTGCGCCTTTCGCTGTAAATCAGAAACGGCAAAGCTAATAGTTATCTTTTGGTGCCTGCTTGCATTCATCACATCAGGTTATGAACATAGTATCGCAAACATGACATTATTAACGATAAGTTTGCTTTCACCAGTAGTTAATACCGCAGTTTCATTAAGCGGATGGATATATAATATTGCCTTGTCAACAGTTGGCAACATTATTGGCGGTGTATTTCTTGTTTTATCATATTTATTAATTGCAAGAAAAGTTAATCCTTAAATACAGCAATTGGAGGAATTAATGAAAGAAAAATCGGGTAATTATCAGTCTGATATTCACAACTCCGGTTATGAAAGCGAGTACCTTGAATCAATGCTGGAATCGTCAGATTTAATTAACATTGCGGGGCGGGAAACAGAATCACTGAACGGCAAATGGAATTTCGCGGAGGACCTTTACGATACCTGCCGAAGGGCGCACTGGTTCAGGGGAGAGAGCTGCGGTTTTTCAGATGCGCAGGTGCCGCTGGATTATGACTGGGAGAGCTGGGAACCAATAAGTGTACCTGCTGTCTGGAATCTGGAAAAACATGAGCTGCATTATTTTGAAGGTTCCGGAGTTTATACGAGGACATTTCATTATTATCCAAAATCGAAGGGAGAGAGGCTCATACTCCGCTTTGAAGGAGCGGCGTACAGAACATCGGTGTTTTTGAACGGAAAATTAATCGGAACGCATGACGGCGCGTCAACTCCGTTCAATGCTGATATCAGCGATGCTGTAAAAACATTTAACCGCATTATCGTGGTGGCAGATGCGGGGCGGAACCCCTTGCGTATACCAATGGAAAATACTGACTGGTTTAATTACGGCGGTATTTACAGAGATGTGTACCTTGTGCGTCTGCCGCAGGTTTATATAAAAGACTGGTTTATCCGGCTGTGTCCTGACGGTACGTTTTCAAATATTATCGCGGATATTGATATACAAGGCGCGGACAAATCGTACGTATACGGGAAAGCGCTTCTGGAAATAAAAGAGCTGCGAATAAAACAGGAAATAGATATTAGTAACGGAAAAGGATCGGTAAAAGTCTCCGCAAAGCCTGAATTGTGGAATCCTGAAAATCCAAAGCTCTATGACGTGGAAATCTCATTCTGCAAAATTGACGAGTTTAAGGCTTCGAAGCAAAAAGACGGAGGCTTTAAAAGTTCAGACAATGTAAAAGACAGAATAGGTTTCAGGGAGATAAAAACAAAAGGGCAGGAGATTTTCCTTAACGGAAAGAAAATATTTCTGCGCGGCGTTTGCGTTCACGAAGATCATTTTGCGTTGGGTAAAACCACAAATCCGGAAATTATCAGGCAGACTATCTGCGATTTAAAGGAGATGAATGGTAATTATTTCAGGCTTGCACATTATCCTCATGACGGACGTTTTGCGCGCATTGCCGACGAAGAAGGGGTTCTTCTCTGGGAAGAGGTTCCGGTTTATTGGGCAGTCGCTTTTGACAACGCGGGAACATATAAAGATGCCGAAAACCAGCTTTGCGAACTGATACTGCGTGATCGGAACCGGGCAAGCGTAATTATCTGGTCTGTAGGAAATGAAAATGCCGATACCGATTCAAGGCTTGGGTTTATGTCAGCGCTCGCGAAAAAAGCAAAAGAACTTGACGATTCGCGTCTTGTATCGGCAGCGTGTTTAATCAATCATGAAAAATTGAAAATAGAGGATCGCCTTTCGGATTTCCTTGATGTAATAGGCATAAATGAATATTACGGCTGGTATGATCCTGAATTTGATAAACTGCCCAGGATACTGAATAATTCCAATCCTGGAAAACCTGTGCTTGTGTGCGAGTTCGGCGGAGACGCAAGGTCAGGACAAAGAGGAAGCGTTGATGATCTCTGGACGGAAGACAGGCAAAAACGGCTGTATGAACAGCAGACAGAAACATTTAAAAAGTGTTCATACATAGCAGGTACAACTCCGTGGATACTTTACGATTTCCGCTGTCCAAGAAGGCTTAACCGTTATCAGGAAAAGTTCAACCGCAAGGGTCTTATTGACGCGGATCGTGTAACAAGAAAACCGGCTTTTTATGTTATGCAGAAGTTCTATGAAGAGAAAAAGCAAATCGACTGTTTTCCGGACACTGATGTAAATGCGGACAATAGCGTTTAAGCATAGTTCTTGCAGCTTCTGCATAAAATTTACCGAATGTACTGCTAAGTTAATTCTTTATGCAATAAAGAATTAACGCATTTTATTATATTGGAAACCGAATAAGACAGAACACTAGACTTCGCACGAAACCAAACATACTTGAGCTTTTTTCAAGACTCTGTTAATTTCGAAAGAAGTTCCTGAAATTATGCCGGATATCAGACTTTACCATTTACCGCCGTTATTTGCCGCTGCCGCTCTTCTTGCTGTCTGCGGTTTATTTTCAGGCTGTTACACGCTTACACAGGGCGCGGCAATGCTCGGTTACCTGAACCGCGCTGTCCCTCTGGAAGACTCAGGTGATGAGGATTTTATACGCCTTGTTACAGATATCCGTAAATTTGCGATTGAGGAACTCGGTCTTAAGGAAAGTAAAAATTATACCCGGTATGTAGAAATCGATCGCGGCTATCTTGCCGCAGTTGTCTCAGCATCGGCAAAAGATTCTTTCAGCCGACACGAATGGAGTTATCCGATAGTAGGAAGACTTCCATATAAAGGTTTTTTCAATGCTGAAGACGCTAAAAAAGAGCGGGTAAAACTTGAAAAAAAAGATTTTGACGTATGGATACGCGGAGTAGACGCCTTCAGTACTCTTGGCTGGTTCAGAGATCCGCTTTATTCATTTATGCGCGATTATTCTCCGTGGAGGCTTGCAGACCTTATAATACACGAGCTTGTCCACGCGACAGTTTTTATTAAAGGGCAGGCTGATTTTAACGAAGAGCTGGCGCAGTTCATCGGCAGCGAAGGCGCGCGGCTATATATGGAAACGCGTTACGGGTTAGATTCAGAAGAATATAGGGAAATGCTTGTTTCGGAAAAGGAAAGCCGGAGGTATGTTGACTTCATCCAGGAATTAATAATGGAATTGAACGCGCTTTATTCAGACGATACCGGCAAAAATAAAGTATTAGATGAAAAAGAAAGAATTATAAATAATGCGAAAGAACGCTTTGACGCCGAATATGACAGCCGCTTTTCAAATGATAATTACCGTTTTTTCTCAACGCTTGCAATTAACAATGCTTATCTTGAATTATTCAGGCTTTACTATGCAGATGATAATTTTTACGAAAATCTGTATGAACGCAGAGGGCGTGATCTTAAAATATTTACCGCTGCCGCAAAAACTGTTAAAAATGGTTCTAAACCAAGAGAGCAGCTGGAGAACGCGCTTTATGCCATGGGTAATCGGCAGTAAAAAGTCCTGACAGTATACCTATGAATACTGCTGATGACAAAGAATATAAAGGTTAAAAACGGTAATACAGTTCTTCATAAATTACGGCGAGTGCTGGTATTCTTTTGCCGTAATCCCTTGTTTCATAAATTGTAACAGTTTCAACCAGCAGATCGACAGGCAGGTTACTGGCGCTGCGCCACTGCCTGACGCGGCCCAGGCCGCCGTTATATGCCATAAGAGAAAGCTGATCGTTATTGTTAAAAAGACTGCGCAGATAATTGTAATAATATGAGCCGATATAAACGTTTATCTCGGGATTGGTTGTTTCAACGCTTCCGTCTATGTTGAAAAAATTGGGTCCTCCTGCGCGTCTTATCCGATCCGCCATGTCCCGCGCTGTAGCCTGCATCAGCTGCATTAATCCGACCGCTCCCGCATGCGAACCAATCGCAGTCTGAAACGCGCTCTCCTGGCGAATAAGCCCGTAAAGAAGAGACGGCGCAATATTAAAAATATCTGCATGCGTTTCAATCAAATCAAGGAACGGACGCGGATACATTATTTCCAAATCGCGTCTGTTTCTGTCATAATCTTCATTGTTAATATAGAGAGATATCAGTCTCATGGATTGAATGTACAGTCCTGCTTTGTCAAGTTCATTTGCGACTGCGCGTAATTCAGCGGGAGTTAATTCTCCTTCCAGCGATCTGATGTACGGAACAGAATAATTCGCCGCGCCGTTTTCGAAAAACCCAAGAAGAAACTGAACCGCAGCTGATTGTTCGCCAGTATCAGGAATGTCATCTGTAAATACCAGAAACGGCAAGCCTAAAGAGGCGGCGCTTTGCATTCTGTAATAAACAGCGGGAACCTGCAAAGAGCCGCTTGCGTTATACGCAATCTGCATAAAAACTGACGCGTCCGCTTCTGCGCCTGCTGCATTCGCCGCCAACCGTTTATCTTCCGGCGAAAGATATCCTTCTTCAATAGACCTGGCAATTACCCATGCAAAACCGGCTTTTAAATGCAAACCGTTAATGTTTTTTATTAAGTCATAAGTCCTGATTATTCTTCTCCAATCACGAGAAGAGACAAGCCTGTGCAGATACCGTTCCATGATATCATTAACAGAAGCGGTATTATATAATTGCGGAATAAGTCGTTCAATATTATCCATAGTAACATTGACAGGACCTGTTAATAATAAATCCAGTATGTACCAGATACACGCGTCTTTTTGTATGTCATCAGATGTCAGGACAAGCGCTTGCTCAAAAAGAGAGATTGCCCGGTCATTTTGCCCGGTTCTCCGCGCGATACGCGCCGCCCAAAAGACAAGTCTGTACCGTAAATCATCCGGGTTGCCGGTAATGTCCGCAGGCAGATTTGTTTCCCATTGTAAAAAAAGATTAAGCCCCTCATTTCCGGATGATGTATATTGAAAAGCTCTTCCCAAATCATTTATAAGGTTTGGATATTTAACAAATATATCCGGCATTTGCAAAGGCCATATGTCGTCAATGCGAAAAGCGCGGAATACATTTAATGCTTCCAAATAGCGCGATACAGATACTTCATAATGTCCTTCAACGGCGATAGATTCGCTTTCGCTGAAAATTAATTCATTTTTTATACATTCATTCAGGACATACTGTCTGGCGTCATCAAAAGAAAAGACAGCATTCTGTCCAAAACCGAGTAAAAATAAAAGCGCATTTTCCCTGTTCATATTTTGCGCGGCATTAAACGCAGCTGCCCACCATCCTGAGGCTTCGCTGTGAATCAAAGCCTCGGTTCCTGCGGACAACTTTGCTCCCTGCAGCGTTAAAGAAGCAAGTTGATCGGAGGCAGCCCGCCTGATGTAAATATTTGAACTTAAAAGAGCTTTCTCATACAATTTGATTTTTTCATCTGTTGAGTCAGCCGTTAAGCCAATGTAAAATATATTTGGATTTTCTTCTTCCTGAGCCTGCGACACAGGACATGAAGTGAAGAATATAAAAATGAAACTTAAAAAGACTGCAGCTAATGTTGACTGGCGTCTCACGGAGCTTTTATTATTACACCAACATTTGCTCCTGCGCAAGCTCTATCCTTTGCGGTAAAAAGTAAATTATTTCAAATATTTACGCAGTTAATCCCGTAGAACATCAAGCGAAACCTATCGCTGAGGAATACGAATCGTTCTGCCGGAAATAATATAAGCCGGATTGCTGATACTGTTATACTGCGCAATTACAGGATAACGCCAGGGATCACGATAAAAAGTTTCAGCGATGTTCCATAATGTATCGCCCCATCTTATTACATAATTGATGCCTTCTCTTGGAATTATCACGGGAACATTGAAAGACGATGCCTGAGAACTGCTTCTTGGCGCGCTTACTGCCTGTGTCTGACTTTGCGCAGGAGCGGCTGAAGGCGCCTGAATCACGGGCGGAGGAACAACTGTCTGTTGAACAGGTTCAGTTTGTTTTACCGGTTCAATAAACAACGGCGGTAACGTTGCAGGATCAATGACAGGCGCGAGCTGTTTTGCCGCAGGATCAATTATCGGGTCAAGCTGCCTTATCGGCACAAGCGCAGGTTCGGACTGTACTGTTTGAGTTGAAGTAAACCTTGTATATAAAGAGCGTACCGTATCCAGCCCTCCGAAAAAGAAAAGCCAGGCTGCTAAAAGCCCTAAAACAAGTATTATACCGATTAATATGAAAACCCATGATTTAGAGGAAGTCTTTTTTCTTTGCCGGATTTTTTCCGCATGCTGATATAAACCCGAAGGCGTCTCTCCGTCCGGCTCAAGTTCAAAATCGGGAATATCAACATCCCTCGTACTTTCATCCATCGATTTTAATGAGACAGTTAAAACATAATGCTCGCTGTGTGAATCAGGATCCAGATCAATGGCATCCGCTATTATATTACCGTTTTCATCTGACGAGATAACCATTTCAATGGAAGGTTCGCTTTTGGGTTTTGGTTTAATATTTTCAACAACCACCGTGCCAATGTACTGAGCGTCGGCCATGTTACTAACCGGGCTTCTGAAGAGATCAATCTGAACACTGGGCTGATTGTCATGAACGGTTGTAAGAATCAATTTCTTTTTAACTAAAGAATTCTCTTCAACGAGAGGATAAAATTCACCATTGGCGATCTTAATACCTATGGTTGATGCCATTGGATTGACTCCTTTTTCCGGGTGCGCTGCTCAGGACTAAACCCAAGCGCCGTAATCACCTCGTTTACTTATTTCAGCGCCAGGCAGCGCTAATTTAAGTCATCTATACGCATACATGTGTATAATTCAGTCCGGTAAAAAACAGGTTTTTATAAATTTAGTTTGACAAATTGCCTTTGTCAAGACCGGTACTGCTCATTATTGCATATTATTGTCGGCAGACGGGTATAAAAACTCATTAAAACAACCGATAATAAGAATTATGAGTCCCGTTCTTATCGGCATATTTGCTATTGTACTGGTTGCAGGCCTTGTTTTTGTTTTAAAAGGCTTTCTTTCCGGTGCGTCTTTAAGCGGCAAATTGTCCAGAGATCATGAAACGGCAATGAGAGAAGCAACAAAAAAGCTTGCTCAAAATCCAAATGATCCGGAAGCGCTTTTTGCCCTGGCAACCGGATATTTTGAAGAACAGAACTGGGATAAAGCCATGAAAACATATGAAACCCTGATAGATCAAATAACAATGAGTCATCCGCAGGGCATTGATAATTTTGAGGTTTTTCTCCGGTACGGTATTTCAGCGCGGAAGCTTAATTTACTGGAACAGGCATATAAAGGTTTTTCTACAGCAAGAACCTACAGACAAGATAATTTTGAAGTCAATTATGAACTGGGAGCGCTGGAGTTTGAAAGAAAGAATTATGAGAAAGCAGTTCAACTTTTAAAACAAGCGCGCATTCAAGACCCTGAAAGCCCGGCTGTCCTTCGTTATATGGGACATGCCCTTTTCAGATTAAAAAAGCCAAAAGAAGCAATGAGCTTTATCCGTAAAGCCATTGATCTTGCTCCTGACGACAAAGAATCACTTTATACACTGGCGGAATGTTATTACGAAGCCAATCAGGTTGAGCAGGCACTGCGAATCTTTAACCATCTTCGTGCGGATCCTGTGATGGGGCCTAATGCCTGTCTTGTCGCGGGAACTATCCATCTTGATACAAGGCAATATGAAGCAGCCGTTCAGGACTTTGAGATTGGGTTAAAGCACCTGAATGTAAGGGCGGATATCCTTACAGATCTCCGTTACAAACTTGCTACAACACTGATAAAGATGAATGAGATAGGCAGAGCCATTCCCTATCTTAAACAATTACAGGCTGAAAATCCTTCATATAAGGATGTTAATATATTGTTGAGCAAATATATTGAATTAAACGCGAACCGCAACCTTCAGATATTCCTTATGGGCACTTCAGCGGACTTTGTCGCTCTTTGCCGGAAAATAGTAATGACATATTACCCGAGGGCAAAAGTTAAAATAACAAATATATCCGTAAATAAAAATGAATGGGCGGATATTCTCGCTGAAATTGATACAGCCAAGTGGTCCGACTTAATCATGTTCAGGTTTGTAAGAACACAGGGCTCCATCGGCGAATTGATAGTAAGGGACTTCGGTTCGCACCTTAAAGAAGTAAAAGCGGGAAAGGGCATATGCATTACCGTAGGACAATTCACAGAAGAAGCCAAAAGGTACACAGAAGCGCGCCTTATAGACTTAATCGAAAAGGAACAGCTGCAGAAAATGCTTAACAGGGTAGATGCCAAACCCGCAGCTACGAAGAAATAACCAGGCAGGCTCAGTTCCCGTTCTTTGATTTTAATGTAAGCAGCAAAGGCAGATGATCGCTTAATCCATTGCCGGTCCTCTGGTTATAGGAAACCGGTACTCCGTTTAGATCGCCGAATGGCTCATAATTAACAATCGAAGTATTGTCATACTCCCAGCCGCTGTTGTCAAAGAACTGAATAGAAACGAGAAAATGATCTATTGTTTCCCATTTATTCCTGTAATAATAGGTTCCGCCTTCAAGTTCATTTACCCAGGGTGAATAAAGAACAACCGTCTCCTCCGGAAAACAAACAGGCACAGGAGGCATATCTCCGCTGACAACGATAAAATCTTTTTGCCCTTCCTCGGTATCCCCGGCCAGCGCCGCGCAATCGGGATCATCGGGAAGCAGCGCGCAGATTATGCCGGAGCCCTGTATGTAAAACTCATTAAAGTTTTCATTAAGGTCGCCTGCGATAATAATGCCGGTATCAGGCTCATCTTTCCATATCTCGTGAATACGGCGCAGAATTACCCTGACAGAAGCCCTGCGGATTAATTCGGTATTATCTCCGCCTGTTTTCGATTTCCAGTGGCAGATAAAAACAATAAAACCGCCGTGTTCAGCCTGAATCCTTGTTTCCAGAACAGGCCGCGGCGTTGTGTCGCCGCCGATTGTAATTGAGTGGGTTTTTATGTCTGTTATGGGAATACAGCTGATAATTCCCAGGCCGGCCGCCGATTCGCGGTTACCGGCGAAATGACTCCATAAATAATCCCGTTTTAATAAAGCGGCGATGTCCTCCAGAATCTGAAGGGATTCAATTTCCTGAAACATAATAATGTCAGGCAATGCGCCGATTTTATGAACTGCGTCCGCAATGGTATTTATCCTGCCTCTGTATTTTTCGTTTGACCAGCCTGACGACTGCAGAAATTCTGCGTACTCGTAACCGTCATCCTTTCCGTCGAACAGGTTATGGATATTCCATGTCATTAGGGTAAGAACAGCGTTATTCTCCGTTTCCCCGGATCCGGAAACAGCGCACCCGCCGAACGCGATAACAGCCGCAAATAAACCTGCCAGGCAAAAGCGCGGAAAAGCAAACAAGCGCTTCATAAAGACCTCCAAAAAATGATTTATTATATATGGGACAAAAGTATCCGTTTGCATGACTGAGAATGTAAATTAATAAAAACATTTTCTGTTTTTTTTGCGGCCGCTTATTGACATTCTTTTACAAAACTGATAATAATACAGACGATGAGAAATACCTGCCGTTATACGAAATCCGCGCCATGTGTTTTATCACGTAACACTTTTTCATTAATTACCCCCCCCC
>WQSQ01000044.1 GCA_009787775.1 Treponema sp. | reverse complement strand
GCACACCCGTTCCCTTTCCGAACACGGAAGTTAAGCCCTCTTGCGCCGATGATACTGCGTCCCTAAGGCGCGGGAAAGTAGGTCGTTGCCAGACTTTTTTAATTTAAAAAGGTGCCGGATGAGATCCGGCGTTTTTTTTGTTTTTAGGTACAACCGTTCCATGAAAATAGGTCATTGCCAGGCTTTTTTGTCCGTAAAAAAATATCAGTAAAATATTTGTTCTCTTTTCTTGCAAATAAGAATAATATTCCTTAGAATATATATTATTGAGGGTATTGCAATAGGAGAAGAATTAAAATGAAACGGCTATTCATTGCCATTCTCTATGTGTCATTGGTATTATCGCATGTTTTTGCGCAGGCGAGACTCGGAGATTTTACTATGCGAGGGGCAGCCAGTCAGGAGATGAAATCTGAAGGACTTGTTGGAGCGCATCCAAGCCTTCCGCTTAATTCCAGTGTAAAAATTACGAATCCCCGCAATGGAAGAGAAATTGAAGTAACCATTACTGATCGCATTGACCCGTCATTAAATAGAATTATTGATTTATCTTCTGCTGCTGTTGAGGCTTTGGGAATGAGAGCAGGTGAGCAGATAATTCTTACTGTAAGCGCTCCTTCACGTCCTGTAACTCAAGCTTCAGGCCGCTCTGATCAGATAATTGATTTATATGAGCCTGTTTTGTCTGATCCTGTTATTGTTCAGGAAGGAAGACAGTCTGTAATAAATGATTCTGCGCAGGCAAATGCGCAAACTCAGGTAATTGTTCCTGGAAATATCGCTTTATCCGGTTCGCTGGAAATATCGGCACAGGTAGCAATACCTACACAAACTGTCAGTTATGAGCAAGAGCAGTTGCAGGATGCGGTTCAAAAGCAGGTTCCGGTACAGTCTAATGCTATTGTACCTGATCAAATTTCAGGACAAACTCTTGTTTCTGATGTTGTACCCGCTATAAGTGTAAAAGACAACCAGCCTGATAATAGTTCTACGCAAGCGCTTATGGAAACATTACAAGGCACACAACCGCTTCAATATGCTTACAATAACAGAGGCGGCAGTGATTCTACTGAATTTCTTGCATGGCTTATGGCCATGACTATTGAAACAAGAGAAGCGCGAGAAGCCAGGGAGGCACGGGAAGCCAGAGAAGCACGTGAGGCACGGGAAGCCAGAGAAGCGCGAGAGGCCAGAGAAGCGCGGGAAGCCAGAGAAGCGCGGGAAGCCAGAGAGGCACGGGAAGCTAGAGAAGCGCGAGAGGCTAGAGAGGCACGGGAAGCCAGAGAAGCAAAGGAAGTACGTGATACTTTACTATTGAACACTAATAATCAACAGGAAGTAAATCCGTATATATTCATAACTCAAATTTACGAGCAAGTATATACTAATCAACCTGTTTCGAATGGTCAAAATCCGTCAAGTCAGTCTACGTCAAGTCAGTCTACTATGAACGGATCTGCAACAATAAATAATTATGAATCATTACCAAATGGCGGCGGGCATACTCCGGTAAACCAGCCGGTAATAAATTTTTTACCTGGTGAAACAAGCTATCATCAAAAAACAAGTGAGCAATCTTTAAATTTAAAGATTAATCCGCTTGTTCCTGATTTGCGAATATCAGCAAATCAATCACAGACAGTTCAGGTTATCCAGAGCCAAGCCGCCGCTTCAGAAACCGTGGCTCTTCCTGTCGGATCTGAAGTAATTATGATAATTCCAGGCTTGCCTGACAGTAATTCTAATAAAATATACGGTCTTCAGGTTGGAGCTTTTTCATCACAGGATACCGCAAATTATGCAGCGCAGTTGTTAATAGGCGCTGGTTTTGATGTTAGTATCGACTATTCAAACGCAATTTACAGTGTAATAGCCACAGGAATTCCTTCCTATTATGTTTATTCTGCATCAGTAAAGCTGGGTTCTCTTGGGTTTACTCAGGTCTGGGTCAAGGAGTAAAATAATACTTGAACAGTTGCATTTTTAATGCTACATTTATTATATAGGGAGGTTATCCTCAATGGCAGTACATGCGGATGTTAGTAAAACAGAATCTAAACAGTTAGTCACGTTCCAACTAGGTGAAGAGCTGTATGGTATAAATATTATGGATGTTAAGGAAATTGTCCGTGTTCAGACAATCCGTCCAATTCCAAATGCTCCTTCATATGTAGAGGGAATATTTAACCTTAGAAGCGAAATTATTCCAATAATTAATTTGCATAAAAGGTTTCATCTTAGAAAGCTGGTAACTTCTGAGGAAGATGAATTACTATCAGGCTTTGTTATTCTTGATATAGACGGGATGAAACTTGGCATAATAATCGATAGAATATCACGTGTTGTGACAGTGGAGAAAGAGGATATTCAACCGCCACCCCAGATGTTTTCCGGCATTGGTGCTGAATATATTGAAGGGGTTGTTCGTCAGGAAAATGGATATCTCATTCTTCTTGAGATAAGAGATCTCTTCAATCCAAAAGAACTGCAAAAAATTGCCGAACTACGCAAGTAAACTCAATCTGTTTTGACTTCGGGTTAACATGAAAATAGAAGTATATTCTCCCACTATCAGGCGAAAGGAAATGGACGCGGTGTTGACCGCGATGGTGGAAGATAGAATAGGCCCCGGCGATCGCAGCCGTTTATTGATCCAAACAGCTAAGGAACAGATTGGTTTTGATTATGCTCTCACCCTGCGAAGTTCCGCTGTTGCTTTGTACTTGGCTCTTAAGATCATTACAAAACCAGGGCATGCAGTGGTTCTTTCTGCTCTATCCCCTCGTTATTATTTACAGGTTTTACAGGATTTACAGCTATATCCTTTATATTGTGATATTTCTTATGATTTTCCGTGTATGAGCAGGGATTCAATAGAAAATACGATTTCCAAAAAACCTGCGGATATCGGAATAGGAGCAATTGTTCTTCATCATACACTTGGCTTTGTTCCCGACTGTGCAGCAATTGCAGAACTTGGTATACCCGTTATAGAAGATATTTCGCAGAGCTATGGATTCTGGATAAAACCAGCAAATAAAAAAAACAATGAAGAGCACTTAGAAATTAATAAGAGCTCTTCTCAGTCCCCGGCTCTCAATCCTCAGTCTTTATTACATGGTGTTTTCTGCATTCTTGGATTGGAAGAACGGGATATGCTTACATCAGGAGGCGGTGCGATTCTTTTCGCAATGAACAGGAAAGACGGTTCGGCATTACGTAATTATACGGGAATTGCAAATGAATACTGTCTTCCCGATATAAACGCAGCGTTAGCTATTGTTCAATTCAAGGAGATACACCGTAATATTGAAAGAAGAAGAGATATTGCGGAAATTTATATTAAAGCAGCTCTTTCACTTGCGGCAAGAACACGGCATAAATGTTTCGTATCAATAAATGATAATGAATATTGCAATTATTCGTTCGCGCTTGTTTTTGAAACCGGTTTAAAAGAAGTAGCTGCATACGCAAAAAAGAAAGAAATAGAAATTGAAAATGCCTTTGAAAATACAATAGCGGGAGCCGATCTTTACTCTGACTGTCCTGTATGTAGTTCTCTTGTATTAAGGACAGTAAATTTTCCATTGTATCCGCGTCTAAAGTCTGCGGATGTAGAGCGCATTTCACGCCTCATTATGACGCTTCCTTAGGAGTGTTTATGAAAAGTGCGGTTTTATTTGTTAATCACCAAAAAAAATATACCGCGGATTTGGCTGTTCAGATAAAGACAGAACTTGAAAATCGCAAAATAAAAGTTGATGTTATTTCCGTTGACGGAAAACAGACTTATCATTCTGTTGAGAAGCGGGACATCGCTTTTTCTCTAGGCGGGGACGGGACTGTATTGTATACTGCCCGCTGTCTTTCTCCTTTGGGAGTGCCGATTCTACCAGTAAATCTTGGGACATTGGGTTTTATAGCCGAAGTGGAAAAAGAAGACTGGCTTGATGTCTTTTCAAAATGGGAGAAAGGAGAAATCTCGGTTTCAAGCAGATGCATGTTTGATGTTGTTGTCGAACGTAATTCATCTATTTTATCAGAAAAAACCTGTCTTAATGACGCTGTTGTAAGTGCCAGCAGAATTGCTAAACTTATTAAACTTGATGTTTATATTGAAAATGAGCAGTCTCAGATTATTAACGATAAATCACCATATTACAAAAAGATGCCAGCCAACAACAGGCAATTTTTATTTGAAAAGGGAATTGCTCTCGGGTCATTCCGCTGCGACGGGCTTATAATTTCTACACCGACAGGATCAACCGCTTATTCAATGGCAGCTGGAGGACCAATACTGGACCCTGAAATGGAAGCGGTTATAGTTAATCCGATCTGCCCTTTCGCGCTTTCTAGCAGACCTTTTGTTCTTCCTTCGCGTCAAAAACTTTTAATAACAGTTGCAGAAAAACAACGTTCAGGCGTTCTTTTAACCATTGATGGACAGGATACATTTGATTTGGAATGCGGCGATAAGGTTATCGTTCAACAAGCAGTTCGTCCTGCGTTATTAATATTGGCAGGCAAGCATAATTATTATTCGGCACTGAGAAATAAACTTTTCTGGTCTCCGTCTTTAGCGGGAGGAGACAGCTAATGATACTTCGTTTCATATTCAATTTTGATGCTCTGCCAATCGGCCGCTTCAAATTGAGGCTATATGCTTGAGGAACTTTCAATCAGAAACTATGCGTTAATTGATTCCATAACGCTTTCATTTTGCCCCGGTTTTAATGTTTTAACCGGAGAGACAGGCGCAGGCAAATCAATTATTGTAGGTTCATTAAACTTTTTAATGGGCAGCAAGGTAGAGGCAGATGTTATCCGCTCTGGCTGCGATGAAGCTTCCGTTTCCGCGGTTTTGTCAATAAATAGAGATAATACGTTTGCGATGCAGTGGTTGAAATCGCGTGATATTGAATATGAAGATGAATCGGACTCTGTAAATGCCTATACCGTTATTGTGCGAAGGAATATCAAAACATCGGGAAGAAGTTCTGCCTTTATTCAGAATGTTCCCGTAACAAGACAGGACTTGAGTGAATTTACCGGATTGTTATTTGACATTCACGGACAACATAACCATGAATCGCTTTTACGTAAAGACAGCCATCGCTGTTTTCTGGACAACTTTGCAGGACTTAATAATGAGACACGCTCATTTTCCGCTTCTTTTCTTGAATTGACCGAAAAAAGAAAAAATCTGGAAAGTTCTTTAAGGTGCGACCATGATAGGGAAGAAAGACTGGAAATATTAAATTTTGCTGTTGATGAAATAACCAAGGCAAAAATACATGTCGGGGAGATTCGTGAACTTGAGAATGAGGCGAAAAAACTTTCTGATTTTGAAAAGCTTATCAGTCTAATTAATACCGCTACCTTCTCATTTATTGACGGAGAGACTTCAGCAAACCAACATTCGGTTTTAAGCCTTGCACGCAGAGCAAAAAACGCACTTGACAGCGCATCTGCTGTAGACTCATCTCTTTGTGAAATTACGCGCAGGTTCGAGAATCTTTTCTATGAAGCTGAAGATATAGCGGGGGATTTCCGCTCTTACAGGGACAGCCTGTCTTTTGACCCTGAAAAGGTGGAAGAGATAAATGAAAGACTGTCACTCTTATATAAACTAAAAAAGAAATATGTTAAATCATTAAGTGCTGCAAAGAAAGACGGTACTCAGGAGAATGATGAAGAGGAAATTCTTTTATATATGTCAAACGCGCAGTCGGAAATTGAAGCCCTAAGCGGTGCGGAAGAAAACAGGGACAAATTAAAAAAGGATATTAACACTCTTGAAAAAACAATTGTTGTAAAAGCCAAAAATTTAAGGGATAAAAGGACAGACGCATCCGTAAGATTGAGCCAGCTTATAGCAGGAATTTTAAAGCATCTTGGAATGCCGAACGCGCGTTTTCAGGTGGTAATCACACCCAGGCAGAATGTATCCTTGTCCGAGCAGGCGACAACGAGTATTGATTCAAGTAATTGCGATTCCCCTCAGACTGGGCAAATATCATATGGAGCGTATGGTTCGGAAGATATTGTTTTTCTTATTTCCGCCAATACAGGAGAGCCGCTTAAGGATCTGTCTAAAATTGCCTCCGGAGGTGAGCTTTCAAGGGTAATGCTTGCAATAAAAACTGCGCTTTTATCCGGTGATATTACTGCAGGCAAACTAAATAATAAAGATATTGTTTCTTCAAAAAAGCCAAATGAAAATGATGTTGAAACGCTGGTTTTTGATGAGATTGACGCAGGAATTGGCGGAGAAGTTGCCTTGAAGGTAGGAGAATATTTAGCTGAAATCGGAAAGTTTAAGCAAATATTTTGTGTAACACATCTTGCGAGTATCGCTGTAAGAGCCGATAATCATTTTAAAGTGGAAAAGAGAATAGAAGGCGGTAAAACTTTTACTGGTATTGGGCCTTTAAACGTACAAGGACGCAGGAAAGAGATTGCCAGAATGCTGGCAGGTGACGCTGGCGTTGCCGCGCTTGCTCATGCTGATGATCTAATACAAAAATACAGTAAACGGAGCGGCTGATGGCGAAAATAACCGATCATGATCGGCATATGTATTATGAGAAGGTAAAAGTATATGTAGCCAAAACCAGGGTATTACTTGATAATGAAAGAAAAATTCTAGTTGAAGCAAAGAAAAATACCCCTAACTCACCTCTGTTGAAATTAACTCTTGCAGATGAAATGCTGAATCTCGCTTCGTATTATATTGCGATAAACGGTATTTCTCAATCGGTATTAAAAAATAAAAATGAAGAAGCCCTGAATGACGCAAGAAAATCTCTGTATAAAGCGGTTATATATCTTGAAGAGGTAGTCAGTAATTCTGTTGATGTGCCTTTCTCCGATTATGAAGATAAATTGGAAGCAATTGAATCTTTTGATCCTGACAGGCGCTATAAATTAATTTGCAAAATGGGGTTAGCGATCGATTTACTGGAACAGGCATATGGAGATAATTCAAAATGGAGATGGACATTTGTTGAAATTGAAGGCCGTTTTGCGGCTACAGCAAAAAACATAGTTAACTTTAAAAATGTTTATGCAAACATGGGGCCTGAGTCTGAATTTTATGAGCCTATATTTTACCACCTAAGGCTGATTAAAAGACTTTTGTTGCAGGCTGCGGACCGTTACCGGGAAAAATATGAGCTGTCTACAGGCCAAACACTTGATTTTAAAACTGGGATTAATTTTCTGTCCGCATTGAGGCGCATCCATATTGTTCTTGCTGAAAGCGAAGAATCACAGGAAATAAAAAAGAAACTGAGTATCTGGACGCAGAAACTGGAAACCGATCTCAAAAAACAGGAAGAAGCCAAAAAAAGAAAATAAAGTTGTTCTGAGACTTCAGTTTCTCAACAAGTCCAATGAGTACTTTTATACATTGCGGTTTTTATAGTATTATTCAATTGTTTAATGAAAAAATCTCAAATATCACTTAAGGAATTTAAAGCTCTTTTTCCGTATCTTGCAAGGTACCGTACGCAGTATATCGTCGGAATTATCTGTCTTGTAGTTGTGGACGCGGCCCAGATTGCAATCCCTCAGTTTCTCCGTATAGCTATTGACATGATTTCCTCAGGCGGTTTTGAATTAAAACAAATTATTATACTTGCCCTGTGGATGATCGGCATTATGGCGCTTGTATCATTCGGGCGGTTCTTGTGGCGTTTTTTTATACACGGTTCTTCAAGGCGTATAGAAGCCCAATTGCGGGAAGATCTTTTCAATCATTTAACAAAATTGTCCTGGGACTTTTACCAGAAGAATAAAATAGGCGACCTTATGGCCCGCTCAATTAATGATCTTCACGCTGTACGCATGTCCATCGGCATGGGGCTTGTAGCGCTCTTTGATTTTGTTTTTATGGCAGGTGCGATTTTAATCATCATTTTTATACAGGACGCAAATTCCGCTCTTTATTCGATTATTCCCCTGCCGCTTGTTACGGCGTTAATTCTGATTTTCGGCAGCATGGTAGGCAGGAAATTCCGCACATCTCAGGAAGCGTATTCCAAGATGAGCGAAAGGACTCAGGAAACGTTCGCAGGCATTAATGTAGTAAAGTCATTTGTAAAGGAATGGTGGTTTATAAAAAAATTCGCAGATTCAAACGATGATTACAAGGAAGCGAATATGGCCCTTGTGCGGCTTTTCGGTTTTTTCTTCCCGTTTATTTCTCTTATTTCCGGGCTTACGATTCTGATAATGATTGCAATCGGAGGAGTCAGGGTAATAAACGGAGACATGACACCCGGAAGCCTTGTCGCGATGTTCCGCTACCTGAGCATGTTAATCTGGCCACTTCTTGGCGCGGGATTCATGGTGAACATGATTCAGCGCGGATCTGTCAGCCTTGGCAGGATTAATGAAATAATGAATACTGAACCTTCAATCAGAGACCAGGTGACAGATAACAGAGAGCCGGGAGAAGGTAAATCAAGCCGTCAATACGATCAGATATCGAATAGTAATTCCCAACCTCCTGCAATTGAGATACAGGATTTATGTTTTTCCTATAATGATCAAACAGTACTGGAAAATATAAGCCTCACTGTAAACCGCGGGCAATGGTTAGGTGTCATGGGAAAAACAGGAGCGGGAAAATCAACATTGATAAAAACCTTTATGAGGCTACTTGATCCTCCGTCGGGCAGCGTACGCGTTTTCAGCCTTGATGTGCGCGATTGGCCGTTAGAGGAACTGCGCAGACTCTTTGCGGTAAGTCCCCAGGACAGCTACCTTTTTTCTGACACTATAGCTAAAAATATTATTTACGGATTGACGGAAGAAAATACTTCTTATCCTGAGAATTCACAGAACAATTTAATAAAAGCGATTGAACTGGCGTCGCTTGGCAAAGACCTGGATAATTTCCAGCATGGTAAAGATACACTGGTAGGAGAACGAGGCCTTACTCTTTCAGGAGGACAAAAACAGAGGACTGCTGCCGCAAGGGCGTTTATTATGGACAGCGAATTTTTGGTTCTTGATGATTCATTTTCCGCTGTTGATAATGAGACCGAAGTAAAAATACTTAACGCGCTGTGGAATGAAAGGAAGGGTCGGACTACAATCATTATTTCTCATCGTGTTTCTACGTTAAAATACGCGGATAACATTCTTGTTCTTGATAAGGGAAAGATTCTTGAGTACGGAAGCCCTTCTCAGTTAATTTGCGCGGGAGGTTTTTACAGCCGGATGGCGGCTTTCCAGAGCCTAGAATCATCGGATTTAAAAAACGGAATGGAGATAATAAATGGCTGACAGTTATTTTGACACCGATGACATAACAAAAGAATATGACAGCCGCATAGTAAGACGTATTCTTTCGTATCTCAAATCGTATAAACATCTGGCTATTATGACCATTGCTGCTCTTCTTATTTCCACGCTCGGGGAGCTTGCTCTTCCTGTTTTGCTGCAGAGGATTATTGACGATGGGATACTTGTAAAAAATGTTTCCTTTCTTACGCAGGGCTGCGTTTTTTATTTGACTCTTCTTGTTTTTGTTTTTGCTTTCACATTTGCCCAGACATGGACAGCGAATTTAATGACTCAGCGCGTGTTAAAGGATATCCGCATTTCCCTTTTTACAAAAACCATCCGCCAGTCCACAGGCTTTCTGTCGCGTCATCCTGTGGGAAGAATTGTTACGCGGTTAACAAGCGATGTTCAGACAATGGATGAGTTTTTTACGACAGTGCTTGTCGCGTTCATGAAAGATATCGCCGTTATGGCAGGAACTCTTGTCACTCTTTTTATTTTATCGCCTCGATTGGCGCTTGTTGTTCTTCTTACCCTTCCTCCTGTGCTTATTATAACTTTCATAAGCAGGGTAAAAGCGCGGGACGCTTTCAGAAGGCAAAGGACAGCCTCTTCCAAAGTATACGCGTATCTTGCAGAAAGGCTTTCCGGGATGCAGGTTGTACAGCTGTTCAGGCAGGAGAAAAAAAGTTTAAAGGAGTTCAGGGAAAGTAATCAGGAACTTCTTAACGCGAATCTCGGTGAGATGTATGTGTTCGCGACATTCAGGCCGGCTGTTGAATGGCTTTCTACATTTACAATGGCCGTTGTTATTGTTGTAGGAAGCGGCTTAACGCTGTCCCTCTCTCTTTCCCTTGGCGCTCTTATTGCCTTTATCAATTTGGTTCAAATGTTTTACCAGCCTGTAACCGATATCGCGGAAAAATACACTATGCTTCAATCCGCGATGGCAGGCGGGGAAAAAATCTTTAAGTTAATGGACACAGAAGAGCATATTGCGGATAACGGGAATGTCAGGACAGAAGGTGCGGTTCAGGGCAGCGTGGATTTTAAAGATGTTAACTTCGCCTATAAACAGGGAGAGAATGTTTTAAAATCTCTTTCATTTTCCGTAAAACCGGGAGAAATGGCGGCCATTGTAGGATACACGGGAGCCGGAAAGACAACAATCATTAATATTCTTACCCGGCTTTGGGATATTGAAACAGGCGATATAAAACTTGACGGTCATTCGATAAAGGATATCCCGCTTGAAAACCTGCGAAACTCCATTATGCCTGTCACTCAGGATGTAACCCTGTTTTCAGGGACTATAGAAGAGAATATCAGTCTTGGTCTTGATTTGACAGGCGATGAGATAATGGAAGCTGCAAAGACTGTACACGCTCATGAGTTTATCGCCGGTTTGCCGGAGGGATACAAAACTGTTCTTTCCGAAAGGGCTTCCAATATTTCCACAGGACAGAGGCAGCTGATAAGTTTTGCGCGGGTTATTGCGCATAATCCCCGCGTAGTAATTCTTGATGAGGCTACAAGTTCAATAGATACCGAAACAGAACGGCTCATCCAGCTTGGCATGAAAAAAGTAATGGCGGGAAGAACATCATTTGTAATAGCGCACAGGCTTTCCACCATAAAAGACGCTGACCGTATTCTGGTTCTTTCAGGCGGACGCCTGGTGGAAGAAGGCAATCATGATGAGCTGATTGCGCGTAACGGAATCTACGCAGGGCTTTACAGGCTGCAATATGATGAGGAAAGGAAGATCCTGTAACTTACGTTGGATTACTTTAACAGTTTCCGCACGTTTGTAATGGTCCCTCCATGAAGAGTTGAGACATCATTAGTGATGATCATTGCCGTATCGTCAAGCTGCTGTATTTCCGCGATAATATCTTCTTTACCCTTGCGGTTGGCGAAGATCATCAAAACTATTTTTTCTGAATTCATGCCCTGTGCCTGCATTGCTGTTACAGCATAACCTTTTTCCCGCAGGCGGCTGACAAGAATTTCGTTTTCTTTCGCAATAATTGTTTGTATAAGCACCCGTCCCATTGCGATTTTACTTTCCAAAAGCGAACCTATATAAATACCGAGTGAAAAACCAATACTGTAAACTACCCCTTTCATCGGCGCTTCGGCAAGTCCCGTAATTACGCGCGAAGCCAACAATACCCAAATTAATATTTCTGCAAACGATAGTATTGTCCCCTGTTTACGGTACCCTTTGTTGATAAGAATTGAACGCAAAGTAGCAATTGAGACCTCGATGGTTTTCGCGGCAAATATCAGGAATAACTCCCACAGCGGAACAGTAGTAAAAAATTTGATAATAACATCTTCCATAATGCATTACTCTACAGCAAAAACCTGTTCAAAACAAGCACGCGATGGATTATGAAGAGAGCCGCATATCTGACGGAAATTGACTTGCTCACTCTGGATATAAGGCTGTATATCAGTTAAAATAATATATAGGGTGAAAAAGAGTTTTTTTCTCATTACAGTTGTTCTCTTTCAGGCGGTAACCGCAGGTTTATCCGCTCAAAGTAGAGACCTTGCGCCTTATGTTACCCAGATAAGAGCTGAAGCCAGAAATAACCTTATACGCCTTACATGGGTAGATTCTCCTGACGTAAAGGGGTCTGTTTATATTTACAGATCAACGCGGCCTTTCAGCGGTATAATCCCCGCGAATATAAGGCCTGTAGTCGTAAGATACGGAGATCAGTATTACATAGATGACACCGACGACATGGGAAATCTTTATTATTTTATAGCGGCAAGCGACATATCAGGCCAGCGTTATGAAATAATTCTTCCGGAAATTAACAGTACAAGCATTGTCACACAGATGAACGGCTCCTCTGTTTCATCAGGCAGTACTGTTCCTGTGTCAATGCCGGCGGTTTCCATGGAAGGCATTTACAACCTTAAAGCAAGCCAGGACGGCGACAAGGTGATTATCACATTCGATTCAACAGGGAACTTGAGCAGGAACGCTGTCCTTTACAGAAGCGCTCATCCTGTAACAAGACCGCGGGATTTACTTAACGCGGTTATTGTACACCCCGCCGTACATTCTCCGTTTGTTGACTTGCCTATTCCCGGCTTAAGTTTTTATTATGCGGTAATTTATGAAGATGAAATATCAAGCGGCAATATGGGGATAAAACCTGGAATTAACACAACTGTTACTGCCGTGACAGTTTTCAGCGAACAAAACCAGGAGCGTTCCATTCGTCCGATACCCCTGCCGGTTATGTCATTGAGCAGCACAATGCCCGACAGCTTTTTTATAACAGAAGTTTCGGGCCAGATTCCATTAAGCCGCGAATCGGCGAATATACTGCGCGATACTCAGATGCCGCAGAAGGAACCGCTTGTCTTAAAAAGACCGCGCGTTTTTGCCGCCGACCTTGTTACTCCCGCAGGGGGCGAAGAATCGGCGTTGTTTCAGATTGTGACGGAGTACTTTTCCAAATATGACTGGGAAAGCGCGCGGGTGAGCCTGCAGCATTATCTGTCTCTTCCGAGAACCAGAGAAGTTGAGGCGCGGGCGCGTTTTTATCTGGGACAAGCGCTCTACTTTACCGGATACTACAGGGAAGCGTTAATGGAGTTTCTTGCTTTCAGAGCGCACGATCAAAGCGAGGCAAGCAGTTGGATTGACGCGACTCTTGCCGCCATGGTGTATTAGCAGTTCATTGTTACCGCTTTTACATCAGCTTTTATACTGCGCATAGCAGAGCTCGTAATATCGTCCTTTGAGCGCCATTAGTTCCTCATGTGTGCCGCTCTCTGTTATTTCTCCGTCGCTTATAAACATAATACGCGTGCAACCCCTGATTGTGGAAAGGCGGTGGGCGATTATAAAAGAGGTTCGGCCTTTCATTAAAGTCTGAATGCCTTCCTGCACAAGCTGTTCTGTACCCGTATCAATACTGCTTGTCGCTTCATCGAGGATTAAGATACGCGGGTTGGATATAAGCGTGCGGGTGAAGGCAAGAAGCTGCCTCTCCCCTGAGGATATGCCGCCGCCCCTCTCCGTTATTTTAGTGTTGTAGCCGTCAGGCAGTTTTTCAATGAAACTGTTGGCGCCGATAAGCTGCGCTGCTGCGCGGATCTCTTCATCTGTCGCGTCAAGTTTCCCATAACGAATATTGTCAGCGATTGTTCCCGTAAAAAGAAAGTTGTCCTGCAGCATTATTCCCATTCGGCGGCGGAGCGAAGAAAGCGTCACTTTCATAATGTCCTGACTGTCGATTAAAACCTCTCCTTCTTCTATATTATAAAAACGAGAGAGCAGGTTAACGATGGTCGTTTTTCCTGCGCCCGTAGGACCTACAATGGCAATGCTCTGTCCAGGGTGGCTTTCAAAGCTGACATCCTTCAGTACCTTGCGCGCGCCGTCATAGCTGAAGCTGACATTTTTAAACTCAACATGTCCCCTTACAAAAGGAAATTCCACAGCGTTTGGAATATCCTGAATTGTTACAGGTTCCGCTATTGTATCGAATATTCTGTCAAGATATGCCATCGCCGTAATAAAGGTGTTATAGATATTGGCAAGGTTTATTATCGGCTGCCAGAACCGCCACGCGTAATTTCCCATAACAAGCAGTACTCCGAAACTTGCCATTGGATTCATCCAGAAAACTCCCATGATGTATACAAAAGAAAACACAACCTGGCTGATTGTCTCAGTGGAAAACCATACTGTATTGGAAATATAAATCGCTTTCATCCACGCCTTGTTCCTCTGGTCAGTAAGGCTGTTCAAAATGTCAGCGTTTTTTTCCTGCCTGTCAAAAGCCTGCGTAACCTTTACCCCGTCGATTGATTCCTGAACATAGGCGTTAAGGTTAGCGTTCTTGTTTGATACGCTCTGCCAGGCTCTCCTTTGCGCCGGTTTTACGATCCAGACAAATATCGCGAAAAGCGGCAGCCCCAGGACGGTAATGGTTGCAAGCTCGTGGCTGACCTGATACATAAAGAAGATAATGAAAATGATATTCAGGACTTCGATGATAAAGTTGATAATACCGTTCGACAGTGCGTCCGAAACACTGTTAACGTACGGCACAACGCGTACGAATATTTTCCCGTGCGGACGGCTGTCGAAGAAACTGAAGCTAAGTTTCTGCAGATGAGAAAACAAGTCGTAGCGGATGTCGTGGATAATACCGGCGCCGGCTCTTGCTACAAGGATGTTCCTTACAGCGCCGAGGGTAATGCTTACAACAATTGAGGCTGTCAGGAACAGAGCCATTGTAAGCAGGAGGTTTACATCCTTGTTCGGGACGGCCTCATCAAGCGCTCTTTTAACAAACAGCGGGCCGACAAGGGAGGAAAGCGAAGCCAAAATGCTGAAGAAAAGCGCGAGCTTTAAGGGTCCCTGCGCTTTTATCAAATAGCCGACAACCCTTTTTATGTTAAAGAGGCTTACTTTCTCGTCAAGGTATTCGTCAACGTCATAGCGGTTGCGCTCCTTTGCCGTTTGCTGCTCCTGTTTCCTGCGTTTGAGCATTTACTGCCTCCCAGCGGTCTGCTGCAAAGAGACACCGCAGTCCAAAGCTTCAATACCTGCGTTGTATTGCAGTTTCCAGATGTTAAAGTAAAACCCTTTCGCCTCTATAAGCTGAAGGTGCGTGCCTCTTTCGATGATACGCCCCTTATCCATAACAAGAATCAAATCCGCGCCCCTGAAAGATGATATTCTCTGGGCGATAATTATCTTAGTGCAGGGGAAGTCAAGGCTCTTTAGCTGATCCTGAATATACTGCTCAGTCTCGCTGTCAACAGCGGACGTTGTATCATCCAGTATCAGAATCGCAGGCCTTACCGCCAGCGCGCGCGCTAGGGCAATTCTCTGCCTTTGTCCGCCGGAGATACCGACCCCGCGCTCTCCAATAAGCGTCTCGTAGCCATCGCTCATCATTCTGATAAAGTTGTCGGCATCCGCATGCGAAGCCCTTTTTATAATAGTTTCTTCGTCAAGCTCCGTGTTTCCGTAGGAAATGTTCCCTTTCACGGAGTCGGAAAACAGGAACACATCCTGCATCGCAAGGCCTATTTGCCGCCTTAAAGACGACAGCGTGTAGCGCCTAATGTCCTCACCGTCAAGGAGGATGGAACCCCAGTCAGGCTCATAAAAGCGCTCCAGGATATTAATAAGGGATGTCTTGCCCGCTCCCGTGCTGCCCAGAATCCCTATTGTAGAGCCCGCTTCCGCCGTGAAGCTCAAGTCTTCGAGGATGGACACCCCGTTTATCGACAGCTTTATGTCGCGGAACTCAATCTTCCCTGCGGGTCTTTCTGTCAGTTCAACTGCGCCTGACATGTCGCTAATGCCCTTGGGAGCCTCGGTTACTTCGCGGATCATTTTCGCGGAAGCGGAGAAACGCTCCAAATCCGCAAGAAGCGGGCCGAGCATCCACATTGGGGCTGAGAGCGCCCATGTAAGGGACGAGAACGCCATGTACTCGCCGGGGGTTATCCAGCCCCTTATAAGGAAGATGCCGCCGACCGCCAGCATGATAACCATTAACGACTGGCTTGCGATTTCAAGAAGCGGCTGATACTTCGCCGTAATCAGGGCGTTCTCGCAGCTTGTATTACGGTAATCGGAGTTAAACTTCTCAAAGTGTTCAATTTCGCGATCTTCGCGGGCAAACGCCTTGACGACGCGGTTGCCGTCAATGTTCTCCGTAACGGCCGTCCCAAGGTCTGTTAACTTCTGCCTTAACAGACGGAAGCGCGGGCGTATCCTTAAGACAAACCTGCGGCTGATAAAAAGAATAAAGGGAGTAACAGCGACAAGGCAAAGCGCAAGCCGCCAGTTTATAAACATATAAAAGATAAATGTCGAGGCAAAGAGCACAACTGCGTCGGCAATGTTATACGATATCCACGCCGCAGAATGGCGGATCATCTCCAGGTCCTGCGTCATGCGGGTCATAAGGTTGCCTGTCGGGAAACGGCTCAGAAAGCGGAAGTCCTGCCATTGCACCATCCTGTACATCTCGCTGCGTATGTCCGTCATCACGCCCGTACTGGACTTTTCCATCACAACAATCATCAGATAGCGAAGACAAAGGCGCCCAAGCTGAACCGCCATCATCGCCGAAAGAAGCGGGATAAGGATACTTGTGTTTCCCTTCATGACAACGTCGTCAATAATCCTCTGCCCAAGCATAGGATTAACCACCCTGATACCCGCAGTTATGCAGGTAAGAACAATGCCGCAAATAAAGAGGGCTCTTTTCCCCTTCATATAATTCCAGAGCCAAGCAATCTGATCCATGATTAAGCGCTATTATGATGAGTTTTTGAAGAATTGACAATAGACCGCATGATGTACAAGGCTTTAATCAGAGTGCCGGTACTTGAAGCAAATAAAATAAACTTATAACCTTATAGGTAGATTAACAAACACGAGGTGTTATTTATGAAAAAATTAATAATTCCCGTAATAATTACAAGCGTGCTGTTAGTTACATCCTGCTTTAGCCCGTGGCAGCCTGATGAAGGGTATTTTTCGATTAACATAGGAACACAGGCAGGATACGGCAGAGCTGCAGATATTTGGGATGAAAAAGAAATAAATGAATATATACATACGATAAGGGTAACTAACGGTCCGGGGCCGGAACAGAGAATAGAAGGCATTAAACGCGGTACAACTGTCAACTTTAGAGTAGAGCCAGGATACTGGGACATAATAGCCGAAGCATATCAGCCTAACGGAGTTTACCCTGTCGCTTCAGGAGAAGCCAGAAGGGTAAATATAAATCCCGGGCAGAATCAGGTAGTCAATATAACGATGGCAAAGAAATGCGGAGACGGCCTGCATGAATATATATGGACAGTAACAACGTATTCTACTATAGCTCCAGGAGAAGAAACGGAAATATGCAGGATATGCGCGGTAAAAAGAAACACGAGGCCAATGCCTGCGATAGGAAGCGGCAGCGGAGATCGAATAGCCGTTGGCGATACGGCAGGGGAGATTACCATTACAGGGCTCCCCGCAGGGTACTATGCTATCGCAGCGTATTGGGATGAAGAGACAGGACATGAGCTTATCGGAGCGGGCGGCATAAACAGCGAACTGTACATTACAGCCGCCAGGGTTAACTCGCAAGGAAGCGCGACACTTAGAATCTGGGAATACATGGAATACGGCAGCTCGTTTGTTAATTTTAACGGCACCGGCGTCTATTACGGCATTGAGGTATTAATCCTCAATGTACCTTCAGGCAGCGGGGAAGAGGAGTACCTTGATAAGCATTTAGTACAGGCCGGATTTGTTGAGGAAGTATACTTCTCAGGCGGAAAAGGAACAGGAGCATATTCACTTAGGGAAAAGGAACAAACAGGAGCCATAACAATCACAGGATTCGGCCCTGAACACGAAGGATGGATAACAGTCGGAACCGGGTATTTCCCGAATGGAGACTATGTGTTCTTCAGCAGCAATGAATGGTGGGACGATAAGGTAATAACAGGCGGCGCAATAACAGTTGATGTATGGCAGGGCCATACTTCTTCAAACACGGGCAATGATACAATAGAACCCGGCAGCCTTGAAATTACCGTGATGCCGACAATGCCTGGCATATATGAAAATGATTATTATTCGCAAACCAGGGTAAACACAGTACCCGTTACCTTTACAGGCGGATACGCGGCAGTCAACTTTGCGGCAATGGAAATAAAAGAAGATTACAAAGACGGACCCGGTGAACCAGGAACACCAGGCCTTATGTACTCATTGAACTACAACGGAACAGGGTATGAAGTATCGGCTGGTACAGTAACCTCAGGAACGGTAGTAATCCCTTCATCATATAACGGACTTCCTGTAACAGCGATAGCGGCAGGCGGTTTTCAAAACAAATCAATAACCAATATTTCGATCCCTAACAGCGTTACTTCAATTGGTGATGGTGCGTTCAACGAATGCGGCGGCCTTACAAGTATAACAATCCCCGACAGCGTTACATCTATCGGGGATAGTGTGTTCGAAAGCTGCTCCAGCCTTATAGACATAACAATCCCAAATAGCGTTACTTCTATCGGCAGTGGCGCGTTCTATAGGTGTGTAAGCCTTATAAGCATAACAATCCCCCACAGCATTACTTCTATAGGTAATGGTATGTTCTCAGGATGCACAAATCTTACAAACATAACGGTTTCCAACAGCGTCAGGTCTATAGGAACTAATGCATTCTTTGGCTGCACAAGCCTTGGAACAATAACAATCCCTGCAAGTGTTAACTTTATCGATAATTTTGCGTTTTATAACTGCGTCAGCCTTACAAGTATAACTGTCTTTGCGGTAACACCGCCCGATCTTGGCGAATCCGGTGTATTTGACAGTACCCATCCGGATTTGCAAATCTTTATCCCTACAGGCAGTTTTATCATGTATGCAGCCGCTGATATATGGAGAACATACTATGTAAACAAGATTGTAGAGATTTCAACAGAAGGTCTTATTTACACGCTGATAAACAGCGGTGCCTCTTATGAAGTATCAATAGGCACAGCGGCTGATACAAATGTTGCAATTCCCTCAATGTATAACGGGCTTCCCGTAACAGCGGTAGCGATTAATGCGTTCTACGGCAACCCCAGTATTACAGGCATAATAATTGGCAGTAACGTTACTTCTATGGGCGATAGGGCATTCGATGGATGCACCAGCCTTACAAGCATAACATTCCAGGGCACGATTACCGCTTTTGATTTTAGCACGATTGATTCTTTCCCAGGCGATTTACGTGAAAAATACCTTGCAGGCGGCATCGGTACCTATACACGGGCTTCCAATGGTACAGTGTGGACAAAACTTTAGCCTATAGCAGCAGTTCAGTTTAGACTTTGGAAATTATCTTTCCTATGTCTATCCACGGAACCCCAAAACTAAAACTATTAAATTAATAATTTTTAATTCGCCGCTTTCCAGCATCATATTCATTGGGATAGAATGTATTTTTCGTATGATTTCTCCGGCTTTAATTCCCAGTTTATGCTGTTTATCTCTGGTCATCTAAGGCAGTACATAATATGAGGAAATTAGCAGCCCCGCCGTCTGTTTGGATATTGCTCATGATGGGCGGATATGCCCTTTGTAGTGTTTTAGGCGTTACAGACTAATAGTTCAGTATCTTTATTATAATAACTATATTCACACATAGCATAAACCGCCGCGCCGTATTGCTCCATTGTCAATTTATATTTTTTAACAAGTTCATGCCAATCTTTAAAAAAAATTAGTGATATAACTTTGTATTTTGTATCATCATTCATTAAGCTCTCTCCCTGTTTGTTACAAATTGCGCCTATTGTTTTATTATCTCGGTATCATATTCAGCCTTTAATATTTGAGAATGTGTATCTTGTATCATTATCCTGTGTCAGAGCATATTGTATTTTTTTTCGATGTAAAATATAATTTTATCATAAAATGTCTTATTGGGGTTGTTTTTGCGATAATTAAATTACAAATCGGGGTGGTAATTGCGATATGATGCGGGAAACGATTTATGTTGTAGACGACAGTAAAATGAACCTTAACATCGCAGAAAAAGTGCTGGGTGAGTGTTACCAGGTTATAACCCTGCTGTCGGCGGCTGAAATGTTCGCGAACATGGAAAAGAACGTTCCCGACCTGATCTTGCTTGATGTAGTAATGCCCAATATGGACGGATTTGAAGCGCTTAAAATTCTTAAGAATACTCATGCGGACATTCCGGTAATTTTC
>WQSQ01000043.1 GCA_009787775.1 Treponema sp. | reverse complement strand
TCGGGAGCATTGTCAATTTCATCATAACTCATTACCTTGTCACCAAATTTTCTGGCGCAATGCATGGTAATAGCCGCAGAAAGAGTGGTCTTGCCGTGATCTACGTGACCAATCGTTCCGACATTCATGTGGATTTTTTCTCTTATAAATTTATCCTTCGCCATTTGTGTCCTCCTTAATGAACACTAATTATTTATATGCGTACCCGAAAGCTACGCCGGAGGTACAGTAAGTTTAAAACTATCTGTACAGTATAAAAACAGTAATTTAAACGTCAGCTTAAACTACCCAGAATATTGGGGAAACGATCAAGAGCGGAAAATCAGCAGGTTAACGCGACGGTTATTGAAAACCAGCGCTTTGCAATCTATCCACATCGTTTTCCACCTGTCTCATTTTGCAGCCTAACTGCGAATGATCGGTTTGGAAACTTACCAAACTGCCATCATAAATGCCGGTTTATCACCAGCGATAATGAGCAAAGGCTTTATTTGCCTCCGCCATTTTATGGGTATCTTCTTTCTTCTTGAAAGCAGTACCTGTATTATTATATGCATCAAGGAACTCCGCAGCCAAGCGGTCTCCCATACCTTTTCCGGAACGGGTTCTTGCGGCGTTTATTATCCAACGCATACATAAAGCTTCCCGCCTTGTTTCCCGTATCTCAACAGGAACCTGATAAGTCGCACCCCCTACGCGTCTGGACTTGACTTCGATCACGGGTTTTACATTATCTAAAGCTTTTAAAAAAACTTCAAGAGGGTCTTTATCAACACTTTTCCTTAAAATCTCAAATGCGTCATGTACAATACGCAGACCAAGAGAGCGCTTGCCCTCCCACATCATCCTGTTAACAAATTTTGAAACAACAACACTGTTATACTTTGGATCAGGTAAAATACCCCGATCGACTGTCTTCTTCTTTCTTCCCATGTTCCTATCCTGGATTAAGTTAAAAGCCTTAAGCTTTAGGCCGTTTTGCACCGTATTTTGACCGGCCGCGCTTACGATCGGCAACGCCCAATGTATCTTTTGCCCCGCGGATAATGTGATAACGCACACCAGGAAGGTCCTTAACGCGCCCGCCTCTAACTAAAACCACCGAGTGTTCCTGTAAATTATGACCAATTCCTGGGATATAGGCGGTAACTTCAGTTCCGTGTGAAAGCCGCACACGAGCTACCTTTCTCAAAGCTGAATTAGGTTTTTTCGGCGTTACAGTCATTACACGGGTACAAACTCCTCTCTTCTGCGGACAGGACTTTAAGGCCGGGGATTTCGTCTTGGTCGTAATTTTTTGCCGTCCAGAACGAACCAATTGATTAATAGTTGGCATTCGAAAAAAACTCCTTAAACACATTTACATATCAGCAAACTTAGGGCACAGTCCTAGACCGTCTCCTTTGCCCTTTAAGAAAAATGAAAGGGTGAATTCAAAATCTAACAAAATTAGAAAAAAGTGTCAAGAGGGTTTCCAGGTTTTAATAAAATATTTTTAGGTACGGCAAAATTAACCGCGTTTTGGAAAAAGCTCATCTGGTAATTAAGAAAGAGAATAGCGCGATCATGGCTAAAAGTACGAAAATTGCTATGAAATATGTCCAAAACGGGATAGGTTCGGCAGAGTCTTCAAATTGCGGCGGTTTCATTTTTGTGTTTTTCGGATTTGATTTCGGAGCTGAATAGCCGCACATTGCACAGCCGTTCATAAACATTCTATCCGGCCCGGAAAAACCGCACATGGGACAGCGGATAGAAGCAAAATAGCGGGCGCAATACGGACAGACTTTTACATCACTGCCCACTTCATAACCGCAATTATCGCAATAAAAACGTGTTTTCTTTTTCAATGTTAAGCTGATTTAGTCTCTGGTTGGCTTTTGTTTGATTCAACAGAGGCGGGACATTTCCCGATTTCACCCGCAGGGCATTGCGAGCATGAGGATGTGCCTTCAGTATTTGACGGCGTTTTTCTTTTTTCTGATTTGGTTTTATTCATACTGCTTTTATCAGTGACATAAAAACCAGAACCTTTAAAAATAACTCCTGTTCCTCCAAAAATAAGGCGGCGGACTTCCCTGCCGCATTCGGGACATTCCTTTAAAGGCTGATCGCTCATGGACTGGAAAATTTCAAAATTATGTCCGCAGCTTTTACATTCATATTCATAAGTAGGCATGACTGATTTCCCTTCTCCGGAACAGGGTAACAAAATACAATTATTAGGTCAAGCCTTTAAATCATTCGGCGGTCTTTATGACCGCTATTTTTTTAGACTGTCAGGTAATTACTATATTTGTACATACAGTTACTGTTTTTTAAATGACGTGCACCCTAATATGATATTTTCATAACAAATTAATCTCGATAACTAATTCGAGTCGTATCTGGGAACGCTAAGTGTCCAATCTGTGTTCTTCGTGAAATTGTTACATTTTTTAGATTGAAGCAATGAACAAATGCCTGTTCCCCAATGATTATTACCGAAGAAGGTATATTTACATTTGATAAATCACTACAATTACCAAATGCTCCACGTTCGATAGTTGTTACAGATGAAGGAATATCAATACTCGTCAAACTACTCCGATTAAACGCCGCTATTCCAATTGTTGTTACCGAAGAAGGAATAATCACATTTGTTAATTTACTACCATAAAAAGCCCAACCTCCTATAGCCGTTACAGATGAAGGTATAGAATACGTTCTTGAAATTTTCCCATCTGGATAAGCGATGATAGTTCGAATTAATTTATCAAATAGAACACCATCAATACTTGTATAGACGGTATTATTATTATCAATAATTATAGCTGTTAAATTACTGCAACCATTAAATGGGTTGCCATCAATGTTTGTTACAGAATAAGGAATAGTGATATTTGCTAAATTTTTGCAATTGCTAAATGCACCATTTCCAATAGTTGTTACCGATAAAGGAATTATTATAGTTGTCAAATTATTATTATTATTGAAGGCGCCGTTTCCAATAGTTGTTACAGATGAATGAATGATATAAGTTACACCTCTTTTACCTTGAGGATAAATAAGAATAGTACTCATATTTTCATCAAGTAGAACACCGTCAATGCTTGTATAAACAGAATTACGATTATCAACTATGATATTTGTCAAATTACTACAACCTGAAAACGCAGATACATTAATATATGTGACTGATAATGGTATATTTACGTTTGTTAAGCTAAGACAATTTTGAAATGTTTGCTGTCCTATTGATGTTACCGAAGAAGGGATCGTTATATTCCCTAAGCTAGTACAACCCCAGAATACATAATCACCTATAGAGGTTACTGAAGACGGAATTAATATACTCGTTAAATTACTACAATCATTAAATGCCCAAGCTTCAATACTCGTAATTAATGGTGTTAAATTTATTGTTGCTAAATTAGTACAACGACTGAATGCTGAACGTCCAATAACTGTTACTGGTAAACTTTGAATATTTTCAGGAATATTTAATATTGTAGCATTACCAGTATATTTAGTTATAGTTACACTTTTGCCATCAATTATTTCAAACTCAATCCCCTCAGGTATAAGCTGTTCTATTGGTCTTGGTTGAGGTTGATTTCTTTGTGGATTTAAAGAGTAAAAATCAAGATTTAAAAAGCTACCATCATGGAAAGGGCGCTGATTATTATTAGTAAGCCGCATCGTTTCACGAGCAATAGCCCTAAAGACAATTTGAATATCTTCATTACTATCCATGTTTTGTAAAAATGCCTGTGTAAAAGGGCTATTACGTTGTCCTGTACCATCTGCTGCAACAGCACCAGCGGCTGTTGAATAGATAATAAGTAAATCAGACGGTAAATTTTGTATTACACTTAAACCTCTTGAAACATTTCGAAATGATCCTGGCATATTTATAAAAGGGTTGTCCCTACAAGCGTCCAATACCACTACGTTAACTTTATTTCTGGCAATTTGATCAAGAGAATCTACTAACCGTTTTACATTATATGATGAATGAACAGCTTCGATTTCATTTGTGCTGTTGACATCTATTGGTAATAGATAATTTTCTCCGTTTATTTGAACAGCATGTCCTGCAAACCAGAAAAACCCTTCATTATCCCTGTTTTGAGCAAGCCTTTGTACAAAATTTGTAATAGACCTTGCCATTTCAACATTTGATACATTTGTCTGTAAATCAACCTGATAACTAAGGCTTCTTAATTTTGTTGCAATATCGGTAGCGTCATTTACGGGGTTATCCAACCTTCTAACACTTGTGTAACTATTATTGCCAATTACTAATGCATATCTTTGTTGAGCAAACAGCATAGTGCCAATTATAAGAAGTAGAAGCAATAATAAGAATTTCTTCATATATCCTCCAATACTTTGTTTATTATATAATAAATACCAATATTTTTCAATAAGTATATTTTCACATACTACTGTGCATGTCATTTAACGTTCAAGTATGTATAATTATTTCATAAAATTAATTAATTAATTTTTTTTACATAAATAATATCTTATCTTTATTTTTTATGACTCTATTTATTTATTATTTCATCCAATTTTTTATTTTCTTCTTCCAACAATTTTAATTTTACTTCTTGGTTTTTAAGTTCTAATTCCAATATTTCTCTTTGTAATTCAAGTTCTTTAATCTTAATTTTTTTTATTCTTTTTACTCTAAAAGAGAGAACTATTATTAAAATGGGTACTAAAGCACCAAAAATACTTAGGACACGTATTAATTCCATCTCAATTCACCTTAAAATAGATTATAAATATATTTTGTTCTTTTGTCAATAATATTCAAATATTTTTTACTAATTTAGCCAGCATTGCACATAACTTGTTATATACGAAATTTGTCTAACCAACAAATTTCTGTAAAAAAGCGAATGTCATTTTAACACCGCCAGATATATATAAAGCAGGCAAAAGTGTCGCCTAACCCGTAAAGAAGGATATAAAACGACATATAGCCAATTTTAATTATTCTGAGTCTGTCAATAATGTGTTCACATTATAGACTCGGAACATAGTTCCGCGACCACCTTAAAAAACGCATTTTCGCAGCCTGCAAACCGAAGGTTTGAAGGCGAGAAAATGCAATGCCTGTCCGCAAAGTAACCGACTTTGTGGACAGACACTATTTAATTTCTTTATTTGCGAGTAAATATAGGTACTGCTGTTTTAAACAATCTGTTTTGCAATATAGATGTTAGAAAAATAACTTTTCAGGTTGTAAGACATGTCTTGTTCATGACACTTCAGTTTTAGGGTATTTTCCTGCGATATTCATTGTTATTCTGATACAAAGTTCCTGCCTTGACCTATATATCACTTTAGTCCTTAGTGAAACTACACTTTAGCCTATAGTAATATGTCACTATAGACTATAGTTAATAATCACTATAGACTAAAGTGAAATGTCACTACAGTCTAAAGTGAATGTTCACTATAAGCTAAAGTGAAATATCACTATAGCCTATAGTGATAGTATACTACAGGCAGCATGATAAACTAATACTGAAGAGGAAATTGAAGCCTGTGAACGCTTAAATTGTCTATTGTTTGGGTGTACAACCGGAAAGCAAATAAGGCGATCAATGCAAACGATACGCAGCAAGGTATGAGTTTACGGTAAAACCATTCATTTGGGTGTTATACTTTTACGGCGCCCAGGCCTTGTACAGCAAAATGCACAAGGCTTGTACTGTCTAAAATACTGTTTTAAACAGCGTTAATCGGTAAACAGGCGCTGTATTGACAGACAACTTTTGGCTTAGTAACATGTTTCATGGGTAAAAACGGCACAAGTTCAGCTATTATTGTCAGAATAATCGCTTTATTTACAGTAATTTTTGTTGCTTCCATGGGAGCTGTACTCGGTTTTTCCCTGGCTGAGACCGCAAATATCAAAAACGAGGAAAACTTTGCTGAATTTGCTCCGGCGCTTCCGACCAGAATCCTTGATATAAACGGCACTCTTATTACCGAATTTGCGTCCGATGAAAAACGCGAGCTGGTATCCATAAGCGAACTTCCAAGGCATTTAATTCATGCTGTTCTTGCCCGCGAAGACCCTGATTTTTATAATCACAGGGGATTCAGCGTCAGAGCTATTTTCCGGGCATTATGGGGACAGCTTAATTACTATTTATTCGGCAATGCTTCTTTGGGCGGAGGTTCAACAATTACCCAGCAGGTTGCGGGGACTTTATATACTGACAGATCCGAAGTGACAATCAGAAGGAAAGTAATTGAATTGTGGTGGGCTTTCCAGATGGAAAGACGCTACACAAAAAATGAAATCCTGGAAATCTATCTTAATTATATGCCGATGGGGCCCGGAACTTACGGTGTTGAAACCGCAAGCAGGTATTTTTTTAAAAAGAGCGCAAGGGATATTACTGTCGCCGAGTCGGCGGCATTGGCGGTTCTTCTTTCAGGCCCCAGCCGTTTCGATCCGCTGAAGAATCCCAATCTTTCCATGGACAGACAGCATTTTGTTCTTGAACGCATGATCGAATTCGGCTATATCAGCTCCGAAGAGGCTGAACTTTCATTTGCCGAATACTGGGATAATTTTGACTGGACTCAGCCTGCTCTTTCAGCGTATCTTACCCGCGAAGATAAAGCGCCGTGGTTCAGCGAATATGTACGCCGTGAGCTTGAAACGCTGATGTACGGAACCAGGGACTATTTCCGCGACGGTTATGTGGTGCATACAACGCTTAATCTGGAGCATCAGGCGCTGGCTGAAAGATATTTCGCCGAGGGGCTTGAAAGGGGCAATATTCAATATATCGCGCAAAGCAGAACCAGTAATAATCAGGCGATACGGTACGCACAGCCCATTGTTGATTTAATGACTCTAATGTTTGACTTAACGGATGTTCACTCCGCGGCTCTGGGACAAAATCAGGCAAGAGCTGTTTCGCGTTATACAAGAACAATTAACCCGATAGTGGATATGATGGCTTTGGCTTTCGGCATTCCAGAATTGAGAGACATTACAGGTCCGGGTTTTGCGATGCTTAAGGAAACTACAGAACAGAATGTAGTTGAGGGCGCTCTTGTCACAATAGAAAATGAAACCGGATATATTACCGCGCTTATCGGCGGGTCTAAATACGATGAATCAAATCAATTGATTCGCGCTACACAGGCTTCTGTCCAGCCCGGTTCCTCTTTCAAGCCTTTGTATTACTCAGCCGCAATTGATACCCGTAACTTTACGGCCGCGACAATGATTTACGACAGTCCGATGGCGTTTCATAACGAAGACGGCACTCCCTATATTCCGAGCAATTACGGCGGAGCATGGAGAGGCCCTGTCTTGCTTTACAATGTGCTTTCACAGTCTTTAAATATTCCGTCTTTGCATATACTTGAGAGAACGGGTTTTGATGCGGCTATCAGCAGGGCCGCCGCTCTTTTGGGTATAACGAACGAAGCCACAATAAGGCGTTTGTTTCCGCGCGTTTATCCGCTTGGGTTGGGAATAACTTCTGTTTCGCCTTTACAGATGGCAAGAGGTTACGCAATTTTCGCGAATCAGGGCCGTGATGTTACTCCGATTGCCATCAGGACAATTGAAGATCGCAACGGAAGGGTTATCTTTGATCCTGAAAGGGATGTCAGGCAGCAGCAGCGCAGGCTGGCGAACAACGGCCAGGTTATCAGTCCGCAGAATGCTTTTATCATGACAAGACTGCTGGAGTTCGGCATATCGGTCGGAATTCTCGGATACGGCACCGGTTACGGTTCCAAGTTTACATACAGGGATAGTGAAGGCAGAACATTCAGGATGCCCATGGGCGGGAAAACCGGAACAACACAAAACTGGGCTGACGCATGGGCTGTAGGATCTTCTCCATATTACACAACCGCTATGTGGTACGGTTTTGACAAGCCCGGCAATTCATTAGGTGTAAACCAGACAGGCGCTATTTTAACAGGCCCTTCGTGGGGTGATTACATGCGGGATATTCACAGAGAGCTTCCGCAGAAAAATTTCATCCGTCCGTCAGGCATTGTTGACGCGGTTGTCTGCAGAACTTCCGGCCTTCTTGTAACTGAACATTGCAATCAGGGTGTAATAAGTCTTCCTTTCTATGAGGGTACAGTTCCGGGCCGTTATTGTGATATGCACGGCAGTTCTCAATACAGCGGGCCGAGACTTCCAACCTCGGCAGCGCAGTACAGCGACACATCCTTCCTTGACGGCATCAGGCTTGAGCTTGATTGGGATTTATTCCCCGAATTGCAGCAGGGTAGCCAGAATTATAATCAAATACCGGAAAGCAATAGCTATTCAGTTCCAGGCTATGATCCATTCATGGGTTTGGATTTTCCTGTATTATCAATTCCGGATTTTGATCCATACCCTGCCTATCAGGCGCCGGCAATTGATACGCCGCAGTTCAATCCTCCTGAAATTAATTCAGGAATTTCAACAAATTCGCCGAACAGCCTAATTAATGAACGTACATCAAACAATGATTTCAGCCCGATATCAAACACGGGGCGGGAATCAGAAGTAATTATTCAGTTTGTTCCCGCTAATGACGGCAGTCCCCATGAAGAAGGTGATTACCTTCCGCGATGGGATCAACTTGACTAAGATTTTAGTTTAATTTATTGTAAAACCACGGCGCCGTACCCAAGCGGTAAGGGAGCGGTCTGCAAAACCGCGATGCATCAGTTCGATTCTGATCGGCGCCTTTTTATGAATGATTCGCAATCAAGTTACATTGCCCTTGTTATTTCTCTTTTCGTTCTGCTGTGTTTATCGACTTTTTTTTCGTCATGCGAGATGTCTTATTCCGCTTTAAACCGGATCAAATTAAAACACATGGCGATAAAAAGCAAACGCGCGCGGCTTGTACTGAAAATGCTTGAAACATATGACAAACTCCTTTCTACAGTGTTAATAGGCAACAATATTGTAAATATCACGGCTTCCGCGCTTGCGGCGGCGCTTTTTATAAGCCTGTTGGGGCCGAAGGGAGTAAGTATTGCCACTGTTATTATGACAATTCTGGTTCTGGTTATCGGTGATATTTCACCCAAGGCTCTGGCAAAAGAGACCCCTGAGCTGACCGCATTAAGAAATGCGCCGCTTTTGCGTTTCTTTATTTTTGTACTTACTCCCATAAATGTCCTGATGAGCGGATGGAAAAGAGTTCTTATGAAAGTTTTCCCCTCTAAAACAGACCGTTCAACAACTGAAGATGAGCTTTTAACTTTTGTTGAGGAGGTAAGACAGGAAGGAGCCATTAATATCGGCGAAGAGCAAATGATTCGTCAGGTAATCGATTTTGACGATATGAAAGCTTATGATATTTTTACCCCGCGCATTGATGTCGCGGCTGTATCTGTATCTGCTTCCATTGAAGAAATAGATCGCATATTTGTTAAAACCGGCTTTTCCCGCCTTCCTGTGTTTAACGACAGAATTGACAATATAACAGGCATCATTCTTTTAAAGGATTTTTATCAAAAAGTAATGAAAGGGCTGAAAACTACCGCTCAGATTATAAAGCCTGTTGTTTTTATTACAAAAACAATCAAGATTTCCAAACTTCTAAAAACTTTGCAGGAAAAGAAAGCGTATATGGCTGTCGTAGTTGATGAACACGGCGGTACTATGGGAATTGTGACTATCGAAGATATTGTTGAAGAACTTGTGGGTGAAATCTGGGATGAGCATGATAGTGTTGTTGTGCCTGTAAAAAAAACCGGTGACGGCGGTTTTATTGTACTCGGCAATGTAAATTTTATTGATATGCTGAATGCGATTACAGGATATCTCAACGAAGATGACGCTTTGAATGTTTGTACAGACGAATCTTTTGACCGGGAGCGGGACAGGAATTCTTTCGCATTTGATTCTCCTCCAGATACGACTGTCGCAAACTGGATTGTTGAAAGCCTGGGAAGACTGCCTCAGTCTAATGAAATCCTGGTATGGAATCATTTGACAATTGAGGTATTAAAGGTTATAAAACAAAGAGTATTGGAAGTTAAAGTTACCCTGGCTTCCATCAAAGAAAATGAAAACAATGTATCAGGAGGAAAGGTTTTATGAAGAAAAGAGGAATTATTTTACTGGCTGTTTTTCTGTTAACAGGCGTTTTATACGCAACTGCCATACGGGAAGAGACTGCCGGCAGAAACGGAGAGCTGATTCTGCTGCATACAAATGATTTTCACGGCGCGCTTATGCCTAACTCAGGGAGAGGCGGAGCGGCGGAAATGGCTGCTTTTATTAATGCGGTAAAAGCCGCTAACCCGCAGGTTCTCCTTATTGACGCAGGAGATATTAATACAGGTACAGCTCTTTCGAATATGTTTAATGCGGAACCTGCTATCCTCGCATATAACATAATGGGTTATGACGCAATGACGTTCGGCAATCATGAATTTGACGGCAATTTGGCAAAACTTGACGAACAGATTGCTCTTGCGGATTTTCCTTTTGTTTCATCGAATATTACAAGACAAAACGGTTCGTATCTGGGCGGCAACAGATATATTATCAGGCAATATGACAATTTTTCCGTAGGAATATTCGGAATTACAACATTGAGAACAAAAGCTATAGCAAGCCCTGACAGTTCACTTGTGTTTATTAACGAGATTACCGCCGCACGGGATGTTGTTAACATTTTGCGCAATATAGAAAAGGTTGATATTGTCATCGGATTAACCCACATGGGAGATGTGAAAGAAACTGGAGATCATATAACATCAATTGAACTTGCAAATGCAGTCAGCGGAATAGATATTATTGTCGACGGCCATTCACATTCATTTTTGGACGCGCCCCGAAGAGCCGGAAACACATGGATTGTTTCGGCAAACGAATGGGGTAAATATATAGGTTACGGTAAGCTTACTGTACAAAACGGTAGTCTTGCAGATTTTAGATGGGTTCCAATACCAATTGGTCCGAACACAGAAATAAGTCAGATGTTAGCGCCGTATGTAGAGAAGGCAAACGCTACATTGAAAGAAGTTATCGGAACAGCAGCAAGCACCTTTGTATTCGGAAACAGGTTAACCCGTTATCAGGAGACTGAGCTTGGCAATATGATTACCGATGCAAATGTCTGGTATCTGCGGGATGTAAGCAATCAGAGAATAGATTTCGCCTTCCACAACGGCGGAAATATGCGTGCGGAACTTCCCGCAGGCCCGATAACACAGGAACAGATTCTGACAATACTGCCGTTTGAAAATTATCTTTATGTGGCTTCAATGACCGGCTCTCAGATTATTGAGTTATTCGATTTTATCGCGACAATTCCTCAGGGGAACGGCGGATTCCCGCAATTTTCCGGTGATGTGCGCTATACAATTGATAAAACTGAAGGTAACGGAGTGATTAAAAACCTGACAATAGGCGGATTGCCTGTAGATCGAAACAGGATTTACCGTTTCTGTACAAATGATTATATTCTGGGAGGAGGCGACGGTTATACAGTAATGCGCAATGCAGCGGATCCGTTCAATGTATCGCTTCTTCTTTCTTATGTAGTAACGGAATATATCAGGGATAAGGGCGGCATAATCAGTCCTGCTCTTGACGGCAGATTGACGATTATAGGCGGCGTAACACCTTAACCGAAACACTTTAATTATTAAAAAGCGTCCGGCAGATACTGGACGCTTTTTTTATTAATTCAGAATTATCTGCATTATTTGACTTTGTTGACATTAATTTTTTCGTGTGATATAAGGACACATGGGGCAATTGTCAGTAAACGCACAGCAAGCGGCAGAAGAAAGGAAGGAAAAGTTAACTGACAGATTATCTACACAATATTCCATGAATCATATTTCACTGGAAGAGTATGAGCGGCTAATAAAATACAGTCAAAATCTGGAAACTGATAAAGAACTGACAATACTGGAAAAGATAATTGAAGGTTATGACCGTCCTGCAGTAAATAATTACAATAATGAAAGACAGGAAAGTCAGTCCGGCTTCAAAAGCGCTGACAATTACGCTGATAATATACCTCAAAATCATTTTACTTTATTGTCATCACGAAATACGTCGGGACCACTAACGGTCGGAAATTTTGTAAATGTTTTATCAAGCCATAAAATTGTCATTAATGAAGAAGATCTGATTAACAGCGAAACCATATTGAATTTCATGGTGGTGCTGGGAGATGTTGTAATATACGTGCCGGAAAATGTTAATGTGATCAGCAGAGTAATACCGCTGATTGCGGAAATGAAGATAGATAAAAATATTAGAAACAGGGGCGGAAAAAAGGATTTAGTAATAACAGGTAATGTTATATTAGGAGAAATCAAGATTAAGGTTAATAAGAATTAATTATCTTAAACTAAAGCAAGCAGTCCTGCATGAGTCTTTTCAACCAGCGTAAATAGTTGTTCCGAAGAATTCATCGCCGTTCAGTATTTTTCTGAAATTCTCAAGGTTCTTGCCTCCTGCGCAAATTACCTTAAGGCCTATTTTTTCTGCATGACGGCTTGCTACAGGATCGAAGGGAACATTTTTCCCTGGAATCCATTCGTCGCCGACCAATAAACGAAAATCTTTCCATGTGATTTTATCGATAGGACTGGCATTCACATCAGTTTTGGGGTCCGCAGTATATACTTTTTCAATATTGGAAAGGTTTATTACCATGTCCGCTCCGAAACGCTCCGCCAGAAGCACTGCAACATTATCTGTTGAAAAACCTGGTTTCCAGCCTGCGGCTACAAGTACACGGCTTGTTAAAGGGCTTATGTCTGCCGGATTTATTGCCACTTCCTGATTGCACCATTCGCTCATCATCGCCTTTATTAACTGAGCGTTTAATCTGGTCGCCATTATTCCAATCCAGTCGGCTTCTTCATCCGAGACGCTTTTAGCAGACTGTATTTGCAGCGAAGCTTGCTTATACGCATTCTGCCATTGCCTTGCAGGGCTGCCGCCTCCTACCACAAAAATAAAATGCCTGTCTGAATTATTTTCGACAAATGATCTGACAAGATCCGTAAAACTTTTTATAAAATCAACATCAACTTTATCAGGAGCTACAATTGAGCCGCCCAATGAAACAACAGTAACCATATTTACCTCTTGCTTATATTATTGCATATAAACGCCGCTGATTGTTATATCCCCCCAAAGGCTGGTATACGACTCCAGCCCTCCTACGGCTTCTTCCCATATATTTTGCAATGAGTATGACAGTGAATGTGATACAATTCTGCCTCTGCTCTCCATTTGTGATAATATAAGATCGCCTCTTGAGAATGCGATACGCTGATTATCTATACTGCCAAAGTAGAAATTAGCATAGTCCCGTTTGCCTTCATCATCCGGCATGAATTGATCATTTATGTCGCCGAAAGGCGCTGTTCCGGCTCCCATTGCAGGATCGACAGGTATCCAGCCGAAACGATCGATCCAGAACTCTGCCCAGTAATGCCGGGTTGTCTGTCCGCTTTTATTAATATATATTCCGGCAACCGGAATACACGGCACTCCCGCCGCGCGGGTCATTGCGGTAAAGAGAAGAGCAGCCGTGTACGGATCCGCCTGTTTTTGTTCCAGCGCGCCCGCAAGGTCAATTGAAGAAGGCAGCGTCTTTGTTATTTGCATATTCGTGATAATCCAGTTATATACCGCCCTTGTTTTGTTATACGGATTTTGCTCTCTTCCTGTAATGGAACTGACAGCCGTTCTAATCCGCTGATCTCCTGAAGGAATCAAAGCTGTGCTTTGCGTGTACATTGCAGATAACGCAGTTGATTCCTGCCTGACCGATTGAGGATTAATGTTTGATTCTACAGCGTATACTTCGACACTGTAGGAAAGATTGACAGACTGGTTTACGCCTGCTGTAAGATTATCAAGTTTATAAAGGCTTACCCCGCGATGATTTTCCAAAAGAGGTTCCGCTGTACGGGAAATAAGGCTTGTATTTCTTTGCGAAGGAGAATTAACCGGTTTTGGTATCCAAAGGTACAGTGTATTCGGCCTTGTTACTTCAAGAGCCCTGATATCAACCGAATAATTGATTGTATAAATTCGTTTATCCTTTAATGTTTTTGTGCCAGGTTTTCCTGCAATATCGAAGAAAAACGGACGTGATTTTCCGTGAGATGTTCTTACCTCAATATTGCCGCTGACAACTCCGTCAGGAATGCGGACTTTTATTTCTCTTGCGCTCCAGTATTCATAACCTGATTCCATTTCCGACACTTCGATAAATTCCGGCTCTCTTATTACATAAGGGTTATATGATCCTGAATCATAATCCCAGGAAAAAAATACTCCTGCGTCAACATCACGTGACACGCCGAAATTGTTCCCTGTAATGGTAATTAATGAACCCGGCGTTCCCGATTGCGGGTTTACAGATATAATTCTGGGTTCAAGTCCGAATACTTCACCGGCGGCCGGTTTTGGTACATATGCGGAATTTGAAAACAAAACGCCGTTGCTTTTTTTCCCTCTTGCATGTACATAAACAAGCCCCGATTCTCCCAACTCCGGAACCCTGACCATTATAAGATCATCCTGCCAAATCTGGTAGGATGAATTAGTCGGCGATATTCCAGCTATGGTTACATATGAGTCATCGCGTGATACGCCGAAATTACTCCCTGTGATGGAAATAACTTCTCCCATCATTCCAATTTTCGGATCAATTGACGATATAGCGGGAACTTCAAGTCCGCACGAGACAAATACCGCTGATAATAAAAATATTATTGTAATTACCAGCTGTAAATCGCTAAAAATTAAGGATTGACGGATTTTTTTAAGCTGCGCTTTCTCATGCCCAAACGCGGTAATAACTTCCGGCAAATTATCTGCTGTCATTTCTCATATTTGATAATATATCCTACCGCGAAATAATTTCGCTGTATGGATTAACTGTTAATAACATCTCTATTGACGAATTCGACGCTCCAAGCGGAAAGAAATAAATCGGTTCATTAAAATCAATCGGAATTGTTTGAATCGATGTATGATAACTTACACCGTCGCCTGTATCTATCCAAATCTGTACCTGGGCAACTAAAATATTACCCTGGGCTCTTATAAAAGGCGTAAATTGCACCCCGACTACTACATTGGAGCCGACCATCCTGATGCCGACAGGGCTTCCTGGTATTGCGATTTTTCTTTCCACCTGATTCCAGATAACTTTTTCTTCGTCTGTGAGAACTCTTGCGTCAATATCAATTACCAGCGCCCGCCTTCTTAACTCCTGTTCCATCCCGCCTGCCTGTTGATTCTGAGCATAAATTTGCAAGTTTGATGTAAAAATACATAAAACACTTACAAGGCAAACAGAACGGATCATTCTATAATTATCTCCCGGGGTAATCGGCGGCTCTGATTATTCCAGGTTCGCCTGTTCTTGAGAAATTCCTGCTGTCGGGCAGTGTAAGGATTATTGTATCAGCGCCATCAGATGCTAAATATTGCAGGATAGCGCTTAAATCGGTGTCAGGCATTATAACAGGCAGTCCGTCTTCCGAAGCCAGAGAGAACCCTGAAAGGTCAAATGGAACAATCTGTTGACTGGCCATTGCACTGTTATCATTAACCTGCAACTGACTGCCGCGAATCCACATACCTGCCATAAATGTTAAAATAATCGCCGCTGCGGCTGCCGCTGGTAACGGGATGGAAATCCTTCGATGCCAAAGCCCGGCATTAGGCCTCCGCCGCTTTGCTGTCAGCTTTTGCCAGACTCTGCTCTTAGCTGTTTCTATCAGCCTTTGTTCTGATAACTGCTCTGTATCTTTTCCGAATAAATCCCTAAGCTGCCTGAAACTTTCATACTTTTCCCTGCAGACGGGACATTCCGTTAAGTGGTTCTCTAACTTTTCCTTCCATGGCGACGGCATTTCATTATCAACGTGGATGGAAAAAAGCTGTTGGTCAGGACACATTTACAACCTCTCAATTATTTTCTTTCAATAACGCAGCTAACCGCTCACGCGCTCTGAATACTCTTACTTTTACATTTCCCTCGCTAATACCAAGAACCCTGCCAATTTCCTTGTAATTCATCTCAGCATATTCTTTTAGTATTAACACTATCCTTAAATTCTCCGGCAATTTGTCAAGCGCAGTTTGAATTTCCTCGCTTGTCTCCTTCTTGACAAGCAGCCCCTCTCCTGTTTCTTCCTGCCTGTGGTCTTCCCTGAATGCCCGCTGATATGCCCTGCGTTCTCGGTCTTTCCGCTTCGCGTAATTCAAAGCTGCGTTTTTTACAACGCGAATCAACCAGTATTTAGCCTCCTCAGGATTAGGGAAAACCATGTTCTTTTCGTACAGACGAAAAAAACTTTCCTGACAAAGATCTTCTGCCGCTTCTCTCGAATTTGTTACCCTGAAAGCTACCCTGAACAGAACCTGGAACGTTGAGTCATAAAGACGTTTAAATCCTTTGTTAAAGTCAACCGAATTAAACGCCAGATCTTCACCAAAACCGCTTACGGCTGATGACTCAGCAAGGCTTTCACCATCTTCCAACTGTTCCCCTCTTTCTGTAAACAAAATTACTCTCCGATTGTTACAAATATTCAGTTATTACAGGGCGCGCAGTTAAGGTACAGGCTTCCAGACTGTCCCGGAAGGCCCGTCTTCCAGTAATATGCCGCGTTCTTTAAGGCTTTGTCTTATACTATCTGCGGCTGTAAAATCCCGCGCTTTCTTTGCTTCAGCGCGTTTTTTTATAAGCGCGTCTATTTCCAGTGCAAATTCCTTATCAATTTCGCTGTTTTTGTTGTTTTTTTCTCCGTCATTCAAAGCACTGCTCTGCAGCCCTAATCCAAGTACCTTTTCCATATCAAGAACAGCGGCAAGAGCTTCATTTGCCGCGGACTTGTCTTTTAAAAGCCCCCAAAGCTCTGCCAATGCTCTTGGGGTATTAAGGTCATCTTCAATTGCATTATTAAATCCTTCAATATACACCTTAGTTTCTTTGCCGTACTCCGGCTGTTTCTGTTCTTTATTTGCGGAAATGGAGCCTGAACCTGTCTCATCAGTCAAATTCCGGACTTTATCAATTAATGATTTTCGTGAATTTTGCGCGCCTTTCAGGTTTTCAAATGAGAATTGAAGCTGGCTGCGGTAATGCCCTCCAAGCAGGAAATAGCGGTAATCAAGAGGGTCGTATCCTTCGTCTGCAAGGGACTGCAATGTAAGGAATCCTCCTGCCGATTTAGACATTTTTCCCTTGTCCATTACAAGGAATTCATTGTGAAGCCAGTAAGATACCCATGGTTTTTTACCTGTAGCAGCTTCGCTTTGCGCAATTTCATTGGTATGATGGACAGGGATATGATCAATGCCTCCTGTGTGAATATCGAATTGCTCGCCTAAATATTTCATGCTCATCGCGGAACATTCAATATGCCAGCCAGGATAGCCTTTTCCCCACGGGCTGTCCCAAACAAGCGCCTGGTTTTCAAATTTGCTTTTTGTAAACCAGAGTACAAAATCACCAGGATTACGTTTGTTTTCATCCTGATCAATACGGGAAAACCCTGTTTTTGTCTTGTTTTTTACATCATCTGGCTTTATAAGGGCAAGATCGCCGTAAGCAGGAAATTTTGAGATATCAAAGTAAAGATTTCCGCCTGAAAAATAAGCAAAGCCGTTTGCTTCTATCTTGCTTATTAAAGCAATCATTTCGCCTATATGCTCTGTTGCTTTGCAAATCACATTAGGGCGTGTAATATTCATTCTGTCAGTATCGTTAAAAAATGCCTTTGTATAAAAATCAGCGATTTCAAGTACGCTTTTTCCTCTTTCTTCCGCTGTTTTTAACATTTTATCGTCGCCGTTATCGGCATCATCCGAAAGATGACCCACATCGGTGATATTCATGACATGATTAACATCAAATCCCGCACGGCGCAAAGAGCGTACAAGTATATCGTGATGAACATACGCGCGCAAATTACCGATATGCGCGTAATTATATACAGTAGGCCCGCAGCCGTAAAAACCTACTCTTTTTCCCTTTAGCGGCTTAAAAGGCTGCTTGCTCCGGCCGAGAGTATTGTAAAAAACAAAGGACATGCTGACAGCATACAGGATAAACACAAGAATTTCTACCGCAAAAGCGCATTGCCCTATTTGCCTCCTGGCTGCACGCTATAATCAAAGGTAATATAAGCGTTCACGGGCTTCATTTTCCTCTTTAGTATTAGTTTATCATGCTGCCTGTATTATACTATCACTATAGACTAAAGTGAAATATCACTATAGCCTATAGTGGCATATCACTTTAGTCTATAGTGACCGTTCACTTTAAGCTATAGTGAATGTTCACTACAGTCTATAGTGATTATATACTATAGGCTGTAGTGTAATATCACTATGGACTAATGTGATAGGTTATACAAGGCAGGGTTTTAATATCAGAATTCTCATGAATAGCGCAGGAAAATACATTGGTTTATAGATCATTCCGTTCGAAAGGTACGCCCGGCTGCGCTGGATTCTGCGGAACATAATCTCTGTGTGTATTTGACATAATTAACTCCTTCTATACCGGAACGGCCCGGAACATGTTCTGAGCTGTCTAGCGCATGTTCTGAAACTGCCGGAACACGCGCTTAAATCTTTCTAATACTTACGGCTGCTTCGTCCACACCTCGCCGCCTGCAGTCCTTGTATAGGTTCCTATACCGCCGCCGCCCGCAAGGTATTTATCCCGTAAATCGCCGTCGAAAGATTGAACGCCAAATATTGAGCTATCGATCACACCGTTGAATGTTACGCTTGTAAGATCGCTGCAGCCTTCGAACACATGGCTATAAATAAAAGTAACGCTCTCTGGGATAGTTAAACTTGTAAGACTGGTGCAGTTTTCGAATGCGTTATTGCTGATACCAGTAATACCTTCGGCGATTGTTAGACTTTCAAGACTGCTGCAGTCGGCGAACAAAAAACTATTGATAGAAATAATGTTATTGGGGATTGTTATGCTTTCAATGCCAGTACAGCCCTGGAACGCACGATAACCGATAGAAGTAATGCTGTCGGGGATTGTTATACTTGTAAGACCGCTGCAGTTTTGAAACGCCTGGTTGCCGATAGAAGTAACGCCTTCCGGTATTGTAAGCGCGCCTGTAAGATTTTTACAGCCTGAGAACGCAGAATCGCCGATAGAAGTAACGCTGTCGGGGATTGTTATACTTGTAAGACCGCTGCAGTTTTGAAACGCCTGGTTGCCGATAGAAGTAACGCTGCCAGGGATTGTTACGCTTGTAAGTCCGGTGCAGCCCCGGAACGCACTATTGCCGATAGAAGTAACGCTGCCGGGTATTGTTATGCTTGTAAGTCCGGTGCAGCCATTGAACGCACCATTACCGATAGAAGTAACGGCTTTTCCATTATATTCTGCGGGAATTACCACTGCTCCTGAGGTTACCATGCCGACAGAAACAGAATATTCTGTATCGTTGTTAATCAGCACGTAATAAAGGTCGGGGGTCGGCTCTGAAGGTTCGGGGTTATTTGTTGAAGAGTAATAAATCGTTGTTTGTTTAGGTGAACCTGATATATTATACCCTGTTTTAGCTACAGCTACGGTTAAAGTACCGCCTGCTGTAAAACCGCTGACGGAAAGCGTGTATGCCGGCCCTGAGCCAGTCAGCGTACCTTTTGTTACACCTGATATGCCTGACAAGGTGATGTCTGATGCGGAAAGCCCGGTAACAGCCGCGCTGAATGTGAGCGTTAACTGCGTTGTGGTCTGCGAGGTATTGCCGTTGGCGTTTACGCCACTGAAAGTTACCGCGGTATTGCCTTTACCTGGGGTTACTGAAGAAGGGAGCGAGGCCGGTGTGCCGTCGTCCCAATTTAAGGAAGAGGCTCCTGTAAAGCCTGTTATGCCTGCGCTGCTGATATTTACGGTAAACTCAGTCGATCCTGTAGCGGCGATAAGCTCAACGGCGCTAGCGGAATAATTTTTAACTGTGCCGCTGCTCACCTTGCCGCCTGAGGACAGCGTATAAGCGTCACCTGTCTTCGGCGTAAACGCTCTGTTGGACGGGTCCTGGGTGATTGTCAGGGTATAAGGGGTGCCGCCGTCACTGCCGCTGTACGTCATTGTCTGCGCTTTATCGCTCGGCTCATTGGCGCAGGCGGCGAACGCGAATACCATTACCGCTACAACAGCGGCAATGCCGATCAGTCTCATTGTCTTTTTCATGAGATACTCCTTCTTGTTTTTTTTGAGGAACAATTATTTGGTTTAATTAATAACGGCTTATAACTCTGTATA
>WQSQ01000042.1 GCA_009787775.1 Treponema sp. | reverse complement strand
AGTGACACATTAACAGGCTTAACAGCCAATACAGGAACCAATATAGTATGGGACAACGGCAGCCAGACTGCCGCTCCCGGCACTGCGATAACTCCCCCCGCGCCTCCTCCGGCTTCCGGCAGCGCAACCATTACCGTAACCAATCAACAGTTATATGGATATAGTAGTATAAGCGGTCCGTACACCGCATATAACGGAATCGGCAATGTATATGCTGTGTATGAATATTGGAATGAAGAAACAGAAGAATACGAACCGGTTGGAGACGAAATCGGCGCGGTAACTAACGGAAAACTCAGCTTTACATTGCAGAAAGCTCCACCTGCGGAAGCATTAGGTTTACTTACAGCTGGTATGTCTGCTGGAGTTACTGTATCCGATAAAAACGCGAAGTGGATCATTGTTAGTTTTAATTTTAGTGACGGAAGCGAAATATACGAGCTCGATTGTCGTTATTTAGATGGACCTAATTTTAATTCTTTAGTGTATTGGTATATTGACAAAGATGTAAGCGTAAAAGGCTCGTACAACGATGCTGGCTACACTTTTTACATTGATTTGAGCCTTAAAAAAGGATTTAACGCAGTTTATCAGGCAGGTACAGGGGATTCCATGAAAATGACAACCGCAAAACCGGCGGATGCTGACCTATTGAAGTGGATTTATCATAATATGGGTTTATAAGCCATTAAACCAAACGGCGTTCTTTTTGGCGGAGCAAGGGTGTCCGGCCGCCATATGAGCCTTATGAAGAAAAAGTCCGCGGATTTACACAGAGGAGTATCAAAAATCCGCGTCTTCCCGCGTAAATCAACGGACTTCATTTCATAAGTACACGCACGCGGCGCCTCCCTATGCGTGCAGGTCCGTCTACACGGGCAAGGCAGGTCCGTCTACACGGACAAGGTAAGCCCACGTAAACGGGCAAGGTAAGCCCACGTACACGGGCAAGGTAAGCCCACGTACACGGGCAAGGTAAGCCCACGTACACGGGCAAGGTAAGCCCACGTACATGGGCAAGGCAAGCCCACGTACATGGGCAAGGCAAGCCCACGTACATGAGCAAGGTAGGCCCATGTAAACGGGCTTGGCCGCTCCGCCTTTACAGTAAACGTATTTCATATCAGACTGTATATTTTTGTTCAGAAGTTACCTCTTTTTCGCTGCGGGGTATTTTTGCAGGCAAATTAAGAATTGCTCTTAATTTCCAATCACTTAAAAAACTTGCGGAATTATTAATTACAGAGTATCCTGTATTCAGCAATTATCATTAAATAATAAACACGGAGGAAGTATGGATTTTGTATCGGAAATGAAAGCCAAGGCCGCTAAAAACCCAAAGAGGCTTGTGCTGCCGGAAGGTTCAGAAGAACGGATTATCAGGACAGCGAGAATTTTAATGGACGAAAAGCTTGCTTCCAGTGTTACATTATTAGGCAAGGCTGCTGATATACAGGATTTTGCCAGAACACAGGGGATAGATATTGATGACATTGATATTATCAATACCGAAACCAATTCAAATTTAAATAAGTATGCCGATGTCTATTATCAATTGCGGAAAAACAAGGGAATGACGCCGGAACAGGCAAAAAATGATATGACTGATACCCTTCGCTGGGGAGCCATGATGCTGTATATGGGAGACGCGGACGCAATGGTTGCTGGTTCCGTAAAAACAACCGGCGATGTATTAAGAGCGGGGCTTGCGATTGTAGGAACCGCGCCCGGCATAAAAACAGCCTCATCGTGTTTTGTTATATCTGGTATGGACCCGCAGTTCGGAAAAGACGGAGCGATGATATTCTCTGATTGCGCGGTGGTTCCAAATCCTCTTGCTGAACAACTGGCTGATATAACCGAGTGCGCGGCAAAATCCTGCCGTGAATTTTTAAATGCAGAACCTGTAGTGGCTCTTTTATCTTTCTCGACAAAAGGTTCCGCGAAACATGATGATGTCGCGAAAGTCCAAAACACAGTGGAAATACTGGAAAAGAGGGAGCCGTCATTTATATTTGACGGTGAGCTGCAGGCCGACGCTGCTCTTGTTCCTTCGGTATTGGATAAAAAAGCGCCGGGCAGTCCTGTACGCGGGAAAGTAAATGTGCTCATATTTCCGGATTTAAACGCCGGCAATATCGGCTATAAATTGGTTCAGCGTTTGGGCAAAGCTCAGGCTTACGGTCCGTTCCTTCAGGGTTTTGCGAAGCCGATAAGCGATCTGTCAAGAGGCGCGTCAATTGACGACATTGTAATTACATGCGCGGTCACATTGGCGAGAGCAAAATAAGATTCAACTCTGTAAAACAGTATTGACTGCCGATGGTGATTGTGGCACTCAAAAATATTTTACATGGGTGTTGTGTTTTGCTTTATAAAGAAATTGTTTGCCAATTAAATGGCGGCTGGTTTATAATGTAATTATATAAAAGCGCTGCTCTGTAAGCGCATGAACCTTAAGGGGGAATTATGGCAACTGTAAAAAAGACTGTTAAAAAAACTGAAAAGAAACCTGCGGCAAAGAAAACTGCAACTAAAACCGCAGCAACCAAAACCGCTGTAAAGAAACCTGCAGCCAAGACTGCTGTAAAAAAAACTGCTGTTAAAAAAACGACAGTGAAGAAAAGTGATGTAAAGAAACCTGCGGCCAAGACTGCTTCGGCCAAAACTGCCGTCAAGGCTGCTGTAAAAAAACCTGCTGCTAAAACTGCCGCTGTAAAAAAAACAACCGCAAAGAAACCTGCCGTTAGTGCTGCCGTTAAAAAAAATACAACAAGAGTTATAAACAAGCCCGTTGAAGCAAAACAGCCCGAAGCTCATTTTGATGATATTGATCCCAATGTCAAATACAGAGATTTGTTCGAAGCGTTTAAAATGGGAAAGCTCCCATTTTCGCAGGGCTTTATTGTTTCTTCGTTCTTTAACGATACCTCAGCATATTCAATTTATGAAATTGTTTCTTATGCCGGTGTAAAAGAAATCTTCCCGACAGGCGACGGGTTACAGTTCGTTACGGGCGGAAAAAAATTACACATTCTGGTCGAGCCGGATACATATCATTTTAAACCGGTTGAACCTGTTTCAAGAGCGGAGGGAGAGAGGATTCCGAAACGGTTTAACGAACTTGAAACCATTATCGCGAAAAATCAATGCAGGATAATGGTAGCAAAAGAGCCGGTCGAAACATACGGGTCATTTACAGTTCTCAGGCCTCAAGGTATAAATTTCGCGGTGGTTTTTTATCAATTACCGGATATGTTTGCATCAATTGCGAGGTTTTTTGAAGATTCGCTTAACAGGCAGCGGAAGATTCCGCAGTCTGACGCAAGGAAAGCCGCTCTTTTTATCGTTGATACATTGAAAAAACATATGGGTTTTGAAGGCGAATATAGTTAAACTGTACATTCACGAATAAAAAGGGCTGCCAAAACGGACAGCCCTTTTTTTACGGAAATATATTTCGCTACTGAATCATTCCTTCTTCTTATCAATCTCCGCTTGTGCGACTGCCAGCAGCGCTATTGGTACAGAGTAAGGAGAACAGGAAACATAATTAAGGCCTGAGTCCATACAGAAGCGCACATTTTCAGGGTTGGCTCCGTGTTCACCGCAAAGCCCGCAGACAAGATCCGGTCTTGTAAGGCGTCCGCGATCTGTAGCAAGGGTTATTAATTCTTTAACACACGGATCCAAAGTTGAAAAGGGATTTCCCTTTATAAGATCAAATAAAGTGTAATCAGGCATAAAGGCCGTAAAATCATCCCTTGATATGCCAAGCGTCGTCTGTGTCAGGTCATTTGTACCGAAGCTGAAGAACCGCCCGTAACGTGCAATCTCACCGGCACCCAGAGCTGCGGCAGGAAGCTCAATCATGGTTCCTATTTTATATTCCACTTCCTTCGCCTTCATTTCCTTTCTGAGAGCCTCTTCAATATCGACAATACCCAAATAATTGGAGCCTTCGATTTTCTTTCCGTAGGCGATAAGTTTTAATTCAGAAACATTCATAATAATCGGAACCATAATTTCCGGCTGAACATCGACCTTCTCAGCTTTTAATTTATATGCTGCTTCAAAAATTGCTTTAACCTGCATTGCGTAAATTTCAGGGTAAGAAACCGCGATACGGCAGCCGCGATGGCCAAGCATGGGGTTAAACTCATGCAAGGCATTGATACGGGAAATAATGTCAGCTTTCAAAGACTTACTGTTTTTTGCCTTTCCCGCATGATCAATATAAGCCTGCAGTTCATCTGGATTATGCGGCATAAATTCATGAAGAGGCGAATCCAAAAGGCGGATTGTAACTTCCTTTCCTGCCATTACTTTCATGATGCCGTAGAAATCATCCCTCTGCATAATTTGTAGTTTGTTCAATGCTTTTTGCCTCTCTTTCTTGTCATCGGAGAGCAGCATATCGCGGAAAATATTTATACGATCTTCTTTAAAGAACATATGCTCAGTGCGGCATAATCCTACGCCGTCAGCGCCGAAACTTAAAGCAAGAGCTGCATCCTTGGGTGTGTCAGCGTTACAGCGTACATGAAATTTTTTAAGAAAGCTTTTTGCCATTTCAATAAAGTCCAAAAGCCCGGATTCTTTCGGATTTGGTTCAATTAATCCGGCAATTCCCAGATAAACGGATGATTCGCCGTAAAACGGAACATCAAGCGTGAGGTAATCACCCTGAGAGAAACTAAAATCTCCGATTGTAGCTTTTGTACCCTTGATTTTAAGCGCGGGGCAGACAAGCGATACTTTACCGTACTGGCGCGCCACAACAGACGCGTGAGCCGAATAGCCTCCTTCGGCAGTCAATACGCCGGTGCTTACTTCAATTGCCTTCACATCTTCTGCGAAGGAAGATTCCAAAACCAGAATGCAGCGCTCGTCTTCACTCTGTTTTGCGGATAATTTTTTACCCTCCAGCAATGCCTCGGTGCTGAAATATACCCGTCCTATTGCGGCTCCCGGTGCACCGGCAATTCCGCCTTTCCAGGATTTAAAATCTTTTATGCTTGCGCTGTTTATTACAGGATGAAGGATTTCATTCAGCCTTAACGGATCAATAGCCTTGATTACATAGGCTGAGTCAACAATCTTGCGCTTGTTAAGATCAAGGAGGAGCTTAAGATCGGATTGAGTTGATTTTTGATCCACAAGACGCTGCTCAATTAGCCACAATTTGCCGTTCTCTACAGTAAAACGCACCTGCCGGATTTCTTTGAATTTGTCTTCCAGCGTCCATCCGATTTTTTCAAGCTGTTTAAGATGCACCGAATCTATTTTATTAATATCATACCCTACAGATCCAATTTCATTAAATTTTCCGGTATAGTAATTACCCTGAAGTTTTTTTTCTCCTGTAATGACATTGCGGCTGTAAAAATATCCAGAACATGAATCCTTTCCGTAATTACCGTAAACCATCGGCTGTATTAAAATAGCGGTATCGTTGTCATTTTGCTCGTCAATCTTGAGCATTCTTGAAATTTCACCAAGTGTAATCAATAACTGGCTTTCCGCATCATCGAAGAAACCCTTCGGGAAAAACCTGGCATACTCGTCCATGTATTCGACGGGAGTTTTTTTAATCGGAAGAGGTGTCTTATCTTCTTCACTGTGCAATTCGTTGGAGGGTCTCTGTATTCCAAGCATCCGCCTTAGAAGTTTGATTTGGGAAGATATCTCGTCTTTCTCTTTTTGCTTGTTTTCAAGGTCTTTAATTCTCTCTTCGATTGTCAGCATACCGTTTATTAAAAACAGAACTTCGCTTGTGCCAAAGTCATCCCCTACCCATTTCGCGAAACCGTCAATAGTCGGTTTTACAAGGCCAAAATTATGCAACGTAGGGTAAGTTGAAACTGCCATATTGGAAGAGATAATCACCTTTAATAGCATGGGGTTTTCTTTATCTCCATAGGTTTTGCCCGCTAACAGTGCGCATTTACCCAAAAGATCCATTATGTCTTTCTTTTTTGCCTTGGGATCCAATACTGAAACAATTTCGGTATCCAAAATAAATCCAGGCAGAATTGGAAATCCCAGCTCGGCAAACTCATTAGCTTGCCGTCCGCGGATACCCAGCAATTCATGATTTACTTTCTTGGGTACTACGTCCTTCTGACTAAAAAAATGTATTCTTGAGTCCATATAATGTCCTTAATTAAAACAGTTTAAGCACGGCATTTACAGGCCCGTGCAGGAATGCCTCAAACATCTGACTGGCTCCCTGAGCCAAATAACGCTGAAGCTTTGCTACATCTTTAATCTCATTTCCGGCTACTGCAAATTCGATGGCAGTGCCATGCTTTACCTTGCCCCACTTAAACAGCGAATTTATATCAAGTATCCGTTCTCCGTCATAATAAATAAACAACTCAAGATCCGGATATTTAGCCTTATAACTGGCAATAATTTTCTTCCATGCTTCAACATTTCCGTTATGGAAAAGCTCATTCTGAACAACTACGGCGTATCTTGGTGTCATCTTTGCGGGTGTACTTGCGGCTTTAACCTCCGTTACCGTGGTCTTTTTAACAGGCGCTGCCGCACTTTTAGCCGATGACTTTCCTTTAACAGCGGATTTTGCTTTTACCGGTTTAGGACCCGCCTCTTTCTTAGGTTTGGAAACTTTTTTAGCGGTATACTTCCCTTTCGTAAGCGCTGCCGGGACAGCAACTTTAGATCCTTCAAAAATACGCAAGGCAAGGTCTGCAGCTTTCTGGCAATTATCATCGGTTTCTTTTCCCTGAAAGCCTGCGTACACTACCAATAGTTCGCGTTTACGCAGCTGACCAAAACCAGAGAGCTCTTCTGCTGATTTAGGATTCGCAATTAAAAGACCAAGTTCTGGATGATAATAAGCTGCTATTAAATCAACACCGTTCCATTTGCCGAACTCATTTGCAAGAACAGAAATATCATCAACAACTGTATTAAGGTTGGCTGATGCGGTCCTGTAACCCATTTTATCGACCAGAAGCATCCTTAAAAGAAGGCCAATCCTTGAGCTTGTTAATTCATTGTCATTTATTTCAAAAATAATATCGCCGAGATTCCCGGCATCCCCTGCAATCTCCATTGTTTTTTTTATATGCCTAACCGCACTGTTAAAGCCGTTGCGGGTAGAAAGCACTTCCAGATTTGTATTAATCACAGGAAGCTTTGCTGTATTTTCCACCATATTCCCTCCATAAAAACGAGCTGAAAAAAGCGCTCCCGATAAAACCACCGGAAGCGCTCAAGTTACATTTTACATGTTTCTTATATTAGATTTCAGCAAGCCCGGAACCGCCGCCGCGTGCCGGTTTCTTTGCCTTACTCTTTGAATCGACAACGCCTTTCTTCTTGGATGATGCTGCAACGGGAGCCGCTGATTTTGGGGCTGCGATTGCCGCTCTTGGCGCCGCCACTGCCTGTTCAACAGAAGGGCTGCTTTCTTCTGTAGCAACGCTTGAGAACGACTGATTGATGTCTTCGCGGACCGTCGATCTTCTGCGGCTGAACGACGCAAACGCAGCATCGGCAAAGCCCTTGGAAACACCGTGCAGGAATTCATTAAGTACGTTCGCCATTGCGTCCAGAGTGATTTTTTTCCTCTTTATTGAGGTAATATCAACATCCAAAAGAAGTCCCGGCTGCAGGTGATAAGGGTTGATCATGTATTCAAACCTGAAATATTCTCCTTCAAGCCAGTTAAGCCTTTCTTCCATTACGCGCCTTTCCGCCGGATACTGGAAATCGTACATTTTCGTCATTCTGTCGCGCATTCTGATAATCTTAGTGCGAATCCTGTCTTTTTCGAAAACATAGTTACGATTGGATTTTTCCACCTCAGTTTCAACCGGTTTTACAAATGAAATCTCGTCCCATACCTTGGCGGTATCTTCATAAAGCGGTTCACCGGACTTATCTTTTATATTGGTTTTGATTCTGCTTTTATTCTTGGCCGCCAGATCTTCAAAGTCATTGACAGCAAAGGACTTCTTCCAGTCTTTCTGGTAGATAACTTCCAGAACATCCCAGAGATGCTGAACTTCGGTTTCAAAACTCTTGATCTGAACATCATACGCTTTGCGATCTTCGATCAGCTGCGCATTGTCAAAGAAACGCATCTTGATCTGATAGCGTTCATCAGGCAGGTGGACAACATCAGAATCTTCGTATTCGCGGATGATTAATTCACGCGCGTTCTTTAGGTTTTCAATGTACTGATATCCCATTCTGGACGTATCAAGAATGGATGTTATTGAGTTAATCGCTGTGTTAAATCCCCTGTTACGGATATTTTCGATGTCGATGATCTTCTTGATGTTTTCCCGGATATTAAACGAATCATATGCCTCAGGATCTATTTCCGCGCGAAGGTCTGAAACTCTTTCCAAAAGCGCTTTTGCAACATATGAATAGCGTTTTGCTTTCGGATTTTCGGTGTCATCATCTGTGTAGTTCTCAACTTTATTTACTTTACTGAAGATAATTTCACTGTCTGAAAGTTCTTCTTCGCCCTTATTGATTCTTTCATCCTTGACATCCTCAACAATTTTATCAATGCAGTCAATGATGTGCTTCGCAACTAAGTCCTTGATAATATATTCAACTGTAACCTGATAATGGAAAATCGGGCTTATGAGTTCTGATTCAATAATGTTAACAGAAAGTTTTACATCGGTAACTGTCTTGGGTTTCAGCTGATTGTCTTTAAATGCGCACTTGACTATTGAATAGGCATTTTCACCGCGTACAAAAGCGCCCGTATCCGTCTTCTGGCGAAGAATACTGTTGGTGTGGGTTTCAAGTTCGTTAACGCCGCGCTGAATATGTCCCTGCAAATGGCCGTACATGTTAACCATTGATTTTTCAATTTCGCCGGTATTAAACTTGTCCGCACCGCCGACTGCGTCAAGAAGGTCTGCAACCTCTTTTGGTGTGTAACGTGTCAGAACTTTTGTTTCTTCCTTGTCAATAAAGTTTCTGACTTTCTTTACCATTTCATCTTCGCTCGTTACCATGTAACGGTTGAACATGTTCTGGTAGTTTTGATTGAAGTAATTATACAGCTTCTCTTTGAGGCTGCCCATAACATCCAGACGTTCAAGAACATCTTTGGGCAGCCTTGCTGTCAAGTGGTGAATAACCTTATTGGTTTCTTCCTCCAACAAAAGATTTACTTCAGCCTGCTGATCACGATACTCCTGTGCCAATGAATTTCGTGAACCGACTGCACTTGGTTTTTCCGGATGAAATACATTCGGGCTTTTGGGCAGGTCTATTGCTCCCATATAACTCTCCTTAAATAGATTTAGATTGAAGTTTTAGCTACAATTTAAAGGTAACACACCAATGATCGAATTGTAAAGACTTTTTTCATTAAAATGAGTTTCCAGAAAACTATAGCCAATAATTTAAAAGAATGTTAAAATGAGCCATGAAGAATGTGAACAAGAGGGTAAACCTCATAATTCAAAATATCGTTTTTGCGCTTTTGTTTTTTTTATTCTTTTCCGGTTTCTCTCCGCTGTATGCTCAGCGCACTCCGGTTGATATTAATTTAATAATTGACAGTTCCCAGTCTCTGGCAAATGTTAAAGACGATGTTTTAGACTGGGCATTTACGCGTCTTGATCAAATACTTGTAGACGGAGACTGGCTTACAATCTGGAGCGCAGCCGAGAGAGCAAACGTGATTTATTCCGGTGTGATTAATGCAAGCGAAAAAGAAATTGCAAAAACAAGGATCGGTGAAATCTTTCCGTCAGGAAGAAACGCTGATTTTTCAGGTGCTCTGACAGACGCGGCATCAAGAAGAAACAGTGCAAACTACAGTTATACCCTGCTTATCAGTGCGTCTCCGGAAGCGCTGTCATCCACCCTTTCAGGTCCGAACGCAAACCTTCTGCGTTTTTCAAGAGTAGAAGAATTTTCCGCATGGAGAACGTTTGTTGTAGGATTGAATATTGACGCGAAAGTAAAAAGCGCCGCCGCTGCTTTTTTTTATAATTGAAAATTTTAACCGTAATTAATAAATGAAAAAATCGTTGATTGGTTTCTATATTGGTATTACGGTTTTATCAATCCTTCTGATCATATTTCTGGCAACAGGTTCATGGGAACGTTTTTATTCAGCGGAAGAGGATGAAGAGGCAAGAACCAGAGTTATAACTGTCCGCGAATCTTCTGCGCAATCCGAAACAGCGTATGCTCAGCAGGCGGCATGGGAAGAGAATCTTAATACAAAAATCCCTCTTGAAGATACTGAAACAGTAATCGCTGTTTTAAACAAGGAAAGTGAAGAGGGTTTTTCCGAAGAACAATTTGTAGTCTATCTTACCAATAATGCGCAGAACCCTGTATTTATCACTTTCCTGAGTTATGATGAAAGAACCAGAGGATACAGACGAATGTGGAACGCGCCGGTCGCCGCAACAAGAGTGGATACAATCACGTTGTTTAGCCAGGATTTAATCGGCGACAGAAACAACTGCATCATTATAACGGGAATGAACTCGGCAAATGAACATACGATGACCATTTTTAGGCGCAGTCCTGGCCAGGCAGCCAATGCGGCATATGCAAAAATCGCAGAATTGCAGATTGGCGGTTCTATAGTTATTCAGGAGATTACACGTTCTCTCGCATACCAACAGGGTATAACATCAGGGCAGAGCTTTAATATAGCCGCTTACGGTCATGATACCGCTTCAGCAAATATACTTGATCAAATTGAGATGATTTATTCATATAGCTTTTCGAGCGGACGGTATGAACAAACAAGGGTTTCACGAATACCTGGATCCCAAATTGAACAGAGACGGCTTGCGGAACTATTGAGCGGAATTCCTGGAGTTTTTGAAAATTTTATTTATGACCTTTGGTATTTTGTCAGCCCGCAAGGTACTATTGATACAGAGCATTATATTTATTTTGATCCTGTCAACAGGGAGATAATTTTTTACAGCGATGAGGTGCAGCAGGTTTTCCTGTGGCAGGCCTCAACATATACCCGTTATGGTTTATACATAAGAAGCGAAAATATATCAATAAATACATTGCTTCGTTTTATTGATATTGAACTTGAATCGCTTGACAGCATACGTTTAAGAGTTAACGAAGATGTACGTCTGCGAATTACAGCCAACACTACATGGGACGGCTCTTACAGACGAGCAGGGACTGCGAATGTAAATGATGCAATATCAAGGCTTTTACCTGCCTTTGACGCTCATTACGATTCTTCATGGGGAAGGATTCAATTCCGCAGCTCAGGTGAATATTCCATTAATTCAAGCGGAAATATAAGGAGCGGCCGGTATGTTTTTTATAATATTGAAAACAGAGAGCTTCTTGAACTTCGTCCTAATGATGGAGATACAAAAAACCGAATGGTTTATATTGTTGAAAATGTGGCGGAGGTAATGATTCTCTCCCGTGTACGTGTAGGGACAAACGGCATTCAAGATTTATTAGAGCCGCCAGTTACGCTCACACCTGTACATGAATAACTGCATTACCATGGCAAAGTGTTTTGGTTTAATATCTCTATCATTAAACACTTTTCAGGGAAGCCTTCCTGAAGGAGAAAAAAATGGTTAAACTGCCGATGGACACCGATTTGACAATGCATAAAAAATGAGATAAAATGTCCGTATGGGGAGTAGTAGATATACATTTATTAAAATAATTGCAATAATTACTTTCGTTGCGGCAGTAATTACATGCGGTTCTGCACCCGCAGAAACGCAAAACACTCCTGTTGATCCTCCTCTTGTTTCAACGTCGGCGGCAGGAACGCCCAATCAGGCAGGAACTACACAGACGGAAGTTATAAGACCAGTAGAAGTGATACCAGTTGAAGAGCCAAAAATTGAGATTAAAGCTGAGACAATTTTTAATCCAGCCAATATCAGTCAGGAATATTATGCCTCAACAAGGGAAGAAGTCAGGCAGTTTATAGACAGGCTTAACACAATTATCAGTAACAGAAATTATACCGCATGGGAAGCTTCCCTGTCATCGGAATATATTACAGAATTGTCTTCACATGAAAATCTTGAAAGGATATCGGAAACGCCGCTTTTAAAACTAAACAATACTGTTTTAAGGAATTTAAATGATTATTTTGTGTATATTGTTGTTCCTTCCAGATCCAGTTCAAGAATTAATATTGAACAGATTGATATTATTTTTTTAAACGAAAACAGGGTAAGAGCATATGTAAGCAGGATGACTTCTGCAGGTGAAAGTTCAGATGAAATTCTTTATGATCTTGAAAAAATTAACAATATATGGAAAATTATTAACTGATTAACTAATAAATAAATAAGGAGATTTTTATGTTTTCATTAAAGCGTTTTTCCATTTTGATATTAATGGGGGTAATAGTCTTAACGGCTGCTGCTGCACAAAGCAGTACCGGAAGGGGTATGACAGTTGAGGAATCCTACCTAATGGAATACATGGAGATAATGATCATCAGGGAAACCGCAAGACTGGACTCAAGGGATCAGAAATTGCGCGCACTTGATTATATCGGCGAAGCAATAGGACGCGGAAATACCAATGATGAAATCCGGGAAACGCTTGCGTATCTTTCCGGTGAAGGAAGACGAAGTGTGGCAAGAGAGAATAACCGTGTAGTAAATAATTTTCCTGATGTCAGGCGGCAGGCTGCAAGATATTTAGGCATTATTGGCACTGAGGAAGCAAGGCAATCTCTCATTGAAATTATTCAATTTGAAAACGAGCCGATGGTTCTTCAGGAAGCGATAAAATCACTCGGCGATATCGGAACAAATGAAAACAATGAAACTGTCAGATATATTGCATGGGTTATGGATCGTTATACCAATTTAAACCCGGATAACCTTATGGCGCTCGCGGCTATTGATGCGTTTGAAAAAATTGCATCAAATAACAGCGGTGCGATATCCCAAGAAGCAATTACATGTCTGGTTCGCATATCCGAAGGGAATTACCTCACTCCGGTTAAAGAACGCGCAAGACAATTATTGGCAGACTTTAGAAATTACCGTTAATTTCAAAAATGATTTTCCTGTTTAAGCGATGATTTTTGATTTTCTGTTTGCGTTTAAACGGAAAAGGGTTTTTGCTTTAACAGGAGAGAGCGGAACAGGTAAAAGCTTTCACGCAAAACTCGTCGCCTTTAAATACGGGATTGATTTAATTATAGATGACGGCCTGTTAATAAAGAACAATCGTATTCTTGCGGGGCATTCTGCGAAAAAAGAACATAGTTTTATGGCAGCAGTAAAGGTTGCCCTGTTTGATGAAAAATCACACAGAGACGAGGTCGCACGGCGCCTTCAAAATGAAAAGTTTAAACGTATTCTGATTTTAGGCACTTCCGAAAAAATGGTAAATAAGATAGCAACGCGGCTACAGCTTCCCCCTCCTTCCAAAATAATAAAAATAGACGACATCGCGACACAGGAAGAAATTGACAAAGCAATCCGTACAAGACGTATCGAAGGCAAGCATGTAATTCCTGTTCCGTCCATTGAGGTGAAGAAAAGTTATCCGAACATATTCTATGATGCCATAAAGATATTCAAACGGCGCAATGTAGCCGGAAATGTGCTTTCGGGTATAGGCCTTGTTCCTACTCTTCATGAAAAATCAATAGTAAGACCTGAATACTCAAAACATGGGCGTGTTATTATATCTGAGACAGCTCTTGCCCAATTTGTAACAAATTGTGTTAACGAATACAATAAAGAAATAAAAAGCAAGAAAATTCATGTTAAACACGCTGAGATGGGTTATCGTTTGATTATAACCATTGATGTTCCCTACGGTATTCAGCTTAGCGGGAATATCCATGACTTACAGCAATATATTATTGACAATATAGAACGGTATACCGGGATATTAATTGAAGAAGTAAATATAATTATTGATAAAGTTACGGAGCAGTAGTACTTAGTTACGCCTAACCGGCTCATGAGCTTTTGCCTCTATCTCCTTCTTTCTGCGGCGGCGTTTGCGTTTTGCTGCCTGAGCATCTCCTTCGCCTGAATGAATTGATTTCGGCATTGATCTTTTTATTGAAATTCCGCGAAGAGTCAGAAACTTTCTTACGGTATACTCAAGTTCATAGCGCGGCGGATTCATTGGAAAAATAAAGGTTTTAGCAGCACTGCATATCTCCTTGAAATTATCAATTGCTCCGCTTTTCCACCCATTTCCTTTATCAGCGGGTTCGTCAGGGTGAAGTCTCCATACACTATCCAGATAATCACAAAAAAGAGCACCCAGCGCATCACCCCGAAGGTTTTTTTCTCCCTTAAGCTTTGACATGGTTTGCAGATAATCATTTTTAAAAATCGCATCCTTTCGCATAAGCTGCGAAGCCTGAGGCTGCATGTAGCAATACAGCCCCATTTTGTTTAATAAATCTACAATTTCAAAAGCTTTTTCAGAATTAATGATTTTAAAAATCTCTTCTGTAAGACGGGAAGGAGAAATTGATGAGAGCAGTCCGGATTTAAGCGAGATTTTCATTTTCAGGTTTAACGGAAGCGAAAAGCCGGTAATCGCAGCGTATTTTACAGCGCGAACCATCCGTACAGGATCATCTGTAAATATTTCAGAAAGGGCTATAACTGGTTTAATCTGTTTCTTTTTTATATCGTCCATGCCGCCGACATAGTCGACAACAATCTGCTGTTCAGGATCGTAATAAAGCGCGTTAAGTGTAAAATCGCGGCGAAGGACATCTTCATCAATTGTGCCGAATGTATTACTGGTGTGGCCGTCTCTAAGGGAGCGGAAGGTGGCTACTTCAAATACACGCTGTCCTGAATATACATGAACAAGCCTGAACCGGCGCCCAATAATCCTTGAGTTGCGGAAAATTTTTTTAATCCGCGCAGGACTGGCGGCGCTTGCTATATCAAAGTCCTTAGGCTTTTTTCCAAGTATTAAATCGCGTACTGCTCCTCCGACAATATATGTGTCAAATCCTGCGTTCTTTAATTTTTTAATAATTATTTTTGCATCTATGTCAACATCGGCGGGATTAATGCAGTGTTCATCGCTTGTGTAAATAACCGCTTTTTTTTCAAGAATGCCATTAGGCCCTTTTGAATATCTGTATCTCATTAACAATGTTTTTTTATCCATGAAAGAAGGTTTTCGACTACTTCTTCACGGTTGGTCTCATTAAATAATTCGTGCCTTGCCCCGGGATACAGCACAAACTCGCAGTCACTAATTCCCAAATTACGGTATATATCAACAAGGGCGGTAGGACTATTACCCATGTCTCCTACAGGATCTTCGCTGCCCGAACATACATACACAGGCAAAGAACGGTTTATCCTCGCCATTGCGTCAGAACGGTGGATGTTATAGAGGAGCTTTGTCAAATCCCGGTAAAATCCTGTTGAACATAAAAATCCGCAGAGAGGATCGCCATTATACTTATCTACTTCTTCTTCATCACGGGAAATCCAGTCAAATGCCGTGCGGTTTGGTTTGAAAGGTTTATTATATGATCCGTCGGCGATTGACCTTGCGAAATTGGAACCATTACGCTGCCCGCGAAAAAATGCAAGCACCGTCATTAATGGGACTCCTGCTTTCACCATAAAATCGCCAGGTCCTTTTGTTCCTGATAGAATGCAGCCGTCAATTTTTATATTTCCGAAAGGAGAGCCATTATTCCGCTGAGGTTCCGAGTATTCAATATAATTCTGCGCAAGAAAAGAACCCCAGGAATGGCCAAGCAAGAACAGAGGTACATCCGATTTTGTTTTTCTAATTTCTTTATTAATAGTGTGAATATCCGCAGTGACGCAGATTAGACCGTTTCCGTCCGCGCAATGCCCTAAAAGCCCGCCTGAGCCCTTTGAGTTTACATCAGGGTTTGCGGTTTTCCCGTGGCCGCGCTGATCGGCTGCCCACACTTCAATTCCTTCAAGAGTTAGCTTTTCAGCCAGACGCATGTAACGGAGCGCGTGTTCTGCCATTCCGTGTACTATGTGAAGCACTGCCTTTGGCTTGTCTTCAGGTGACCACCGGTACAAATAAAGTTTGGTCCCGTCGTGGCTTTCAAAATAAGATTCATTATGAACCATGCGGTCATTGTAACGATAATTGAAATCAATGGCAATTAGTACTGTGCAAAAGAATTTTTCTATACTCTATTTCCGAGATGTTTTTCAATCAAATCAAGTTTCAAGTTGCGCAGTTTTTCAGTTATTGATACTTTGTAAACATGGGGGTTTAAAAGTCTTTTATATGTAGAATCAAAACTGTCCAGATCCGATACAGCATACGATCTTATTTCATTTAACGAAGTCTGCCCGCCTGTGAGTCTACCGTTAATTATACGCTTCTTTAAAAGGGGCTGTACGCTTCCTTCGATGGTGTGCTGAAAATGTCTGTAATCTGCGGACGGATGCCAGAAACTGTAGCGCTGCCCTTCTTTGAGATTGTCATCTCCGTTGTCAATACTCATTACATCCGCTATCACCGATCCGCTTTTATCTTTTATACGCCACACTTGTTTAACAGCGGGGTTGGTTGTTTTTTCAAGATTATCAGAGAATTTCATAACAGGCGTAAAGCCTGAATTTCTTTGTATCGCGGCAAGTTTATAAACGCCGTTAAAAGCGGCGACATTTCCTCCAGTTACAAGGCGCGTTCCCACTCCCCAGGTATTTACAGGCGCGTGTTCCCGTACAAGATTTTCTATGATATGCTCGTCAAGATCATTGGAGACTGTAATAAAAGCGTTTTCAAGCCCTGCATTGTCAAGAAGGCGCCTTACTTCTGTTGAAAGATACTGAATGTCCCCCGAATCAAGGCGCACTCCAAAGTTTTTTCCCTGTAACGCAAGTTTCTTTCCAATTTTAATCGCGTTAATTATTCCGCTTTTTAATGTATCGTATGTGTCAATAAGAAAGATTGTTCTGTCGGGATAAATTGATGCGTAGGCATCAAAGGCCTCTTCTTCGCTGTCAAACGATGTAATCCATGAATGAGCCATTGTCCCCATTACAGGAATGCCGAAGATTTTCCCCGCTAACGTGCTGCTTGTTCCGCAGGCGCCGCCGATAAAAGCCGCGCGGGAAGCGGATACCGCGCCGTCAGGCCCCTGAGCGCGGCGGAGGCCGAACTCCATCACCTGCCCTTTTCCGCAAGCAAGCCAGATACGGCATGTCTTTGTCGCTATCAATGTTTGAAAGTTCACTGTATTTAAAATCAAACTCTCTATTATCTGACATTCAATCAGTCCGCCTTCGACCCTTATAAGAGGTTCATGCGGAAAAACAACCGTCCCTTCATCCATTGCCCAGAGAGTCCCGTTAAAACGAAAAGTTTTTAGGTAATCAATAAAGGCATTCTCGAAAACGTCCAGACTTTTCAGATAGGCGATATCATCATCTGAAAAAGAAAAATTGATGATTTTTTCAAGCAGCGTTTCAAGCCCGGCGAATATCGAGTAACCGCCGCCGAAAGGCTGGCTTCGGAAAAACATTTCAAAAACGGCGAGTTCTTTCTTTCCATTTTTCCAATAACCCTGAGCCATTGTAAGGGAATAAAAATCTGTAAATAAAGCGGAAGTATTATTCATATTATTATAATCCATCCAGTATTTCATTTGAGGATAAGAAATCAATTCCTGCGGATTTCATTTCTGATATTGCGTTTTCAATTGAATTTTCAGGGAAACCCACGCCGCGAACTGCGTCGCTTGCGATGACGGTATTGAATCCCAGTTTCCTGCAGTCCATAGCGCTGTAAAAAACGCAGTAATCTGTCGCGATGCCGCAAATAATAACGGTATCAATTCCAAGACCGCCGATCCAAAAGTCAAGTCCTGTTTTGGTTTTTCTGTCATTTTCAAAAAAAGCTGAATATGAATCAAGAGCAGCCCTATAACCTTTACGGATAACAAGAGAGACAGATTTTAAATCAAGTGCGCTGTGAAAATCAGCTCCCTTTGTTCCCTGAACGCAGTGATCCGGCCAAAGAACCTGGTTTTTAACAAGAGGTGTGTCAATGATAGCTCCCGCTTTTTTACCGTTATGCGAAGACGCGAAAGAAATGTGCTTTTCGCAGTGCCAATCCTGTGTAGCAGCAGCCCGTCCGCCTTTTCCGGTAATAACGCCGGAAAGAGCGTTAATGGGAGAAGTAACAGCATCGCCGTCATTTACCGCAAGAGCGCCGCCGGGGCAAAAATCGTTTTGTACATCAATAATTAAAAGTAGAGTTTTTAACGCATTTAAGTCCATAACTAATGATAAAGGAATTGTATTTCTATGTAAACACTCCTGTTTTAATGACCATGTTGTTTTTCGAAGCGGTACTGTCGTTCACCTAAGGTGAACTTGCATTATCGGTTTGGGATTACTTTTTCTTGTGCCTGAGCTGGTTACATGCGATCATCCGCACCGCTGTGCGGTGAGTTTACTTAGCCGTCTTCCGGAATCGAACCGGAGACCTCATGATTACAAGTCAAGTGCTCTGCCAGCTGAGCTAAGACGGCGTCTAATTTCCTGATATTACCACTATTTATTTTCTTTGTCAATAAATGTAAATCAATGAAATAGTTTGTAGAACTCTATACTACATATAGAGTTACGAAATATAGTGAGAAAATTTATTTTACCTTACAGCTTGAAAATAATTCAAAAATCGTAATAGAATGAAATCAGGTGTAATGTGTCGAAAAAATATTATGCTCAATTCCATGCACAATTATGCACAATTAAGGAATGATTATGAAAAGGCATTTATACAAGCGAAAAATAAAAGAAACTAAATCTGGTAAGCCTGTAAGAGCATGGTACTTCTGGTATTTAGATCCAATTACTAAAAAAAAGGTCAGGAAGTCCTGCGGGACAAGCAAAAATCCAATATACGCTAGAGATGAAGCAGATAAAGTTATTGAATCTTTGGAAATGCAAGACAGAGAATATCTGGCGATTAGAGCAGACAAAGAATCAATAACTATCGAAAAAATGGCCGCCAATATGTTCTATGAAGGAAGCACTTATGTAAAAAGTAGGAGAGAGAATGGGTATATTAAAGACGAAACAACGCTTAAAGAAATTCAGGGTCATCTGAAAAATTTTATCGTAAAATATTATGGGCATTTAAAACCGGAAGAAATCGATCCTGTGGTAATAGACCATGACCTTATCAATATGGAACGTTCAAACTCATGGCGAAACCGCATGGTCTCTATCTTGAATTTTATTCTTGACGAAGCTGTCTGGCTTAAAATGATTAGGTATAAGCCCATCTTAAAAACATATAAAGTACCGAAAGGTAAAAAAGATATTTTAACAAGAGAAGAAATGAACAGACTTTTCCCTGATGACTTTGACGAACTTTCAAAAATTTGGGGTAGGGGAGGGGCAGTATCATCAGACGGCTTTATGTTCGGCGTATTATTTGCCCTTAAAGCATCAACAGGACTACGTGGCGGCGAAGTAAGGGCTATTAGTCCAAGTCAGATCATTGCAACAAATGGTAAAAACATAGCGAAGGTAGTTGGTGAAAACGGCAAGGAGATTGTTAAACCATTAGGCGACATAAAACGTAAGATAATTTTTGGACTTGTTATTGACCAAATGATAAATACCGCAGGAAAAATAGTAAATCATTTAAAAAAGGGAGATGAGGCAGATCCAAAATTCAGGGTAGCGGTTATCCCGGAAAAAACAGTCAGATATTTGAAACAATGGCTTGCGGTTCGGTCTGTAAATGAATCGCGGGATTTATTATTTACTTATAAAGGACTGCGAATAAGACGGGAATACTTATTAGACCGTTTTGCGATAGGGTTGAAAAATGCGGAAATTAATATGGCGAATAATAGAAAATTGACGCCGCACAGTCTGCGGTTTACATACAATACAAAAATGCGCCGCCGTATATCCGATGATAAACTCCGGGCGATGATGGGACATGATAGCAAGAGCATGACCGATTATTATACAATTATGAATATTGCGGAACTGGAAGAACAGTTTTTAGGGCTGCGGGATAACAGCGGCGCTATTGATAACTTTTGGAATTAACCCCGGCAGCGTCAAGCATTGCCTCGATCTCGTCTAAATCTGAATCAATGCTATCCAAATCAAATAATATCGCAAAAAGCGCAGATTCATCATAATATCGCTGCGCCTGTTTTACCATAGCGTCTATGAAAATTGAAAAGTAAAAAAAGTCCATGTCTTATTTATCGGCTGTTATATTGTTTACCGTTATATATTGAAAATTTGCATTAAAGTATACATTCAAAATACCATCTTTTATTTCCCAATGATTTATTGGATTTTCAAGATCAATATTTAAACCGCTTTTTAATACCGTGTTAATAGCCAAAATCTCATATATCGGGGGTAATTTTTTTTGATTGGCATCATTCATCTTCAAATGTCCTCTGCGCTACTGTTAAACATGATTTCTTCATAACTTTCCGCCCTTATAGAAAAACCCTTTATAGGTTTATTCTATTACTGCGGAAAAGCAGAATAAAGCCCTTTTACCGCCGCAATAGCCGCTTGTTTCCCTGTATCGTTTAATGAATTAAACGCATTTAACAGGCTGTTTTCCGCCCTAGGAGGTGTGCCGTTTACAAGATATTCAACAGTAACGCCTAACGCCTTAGCAATTTTTACCGCTTCATCGGCGCGGGGCAGGTTTCCAGTCCTCTTTAATGTGTAATAAGAATCATGGTTTAACCCGATTGAAATAATGAATTCTTGTAACGAATACCCTGTTGACTTTTTGGCTTCTTGTTTTACCCGATTATAAAAGTCCATATAAAAAATTTCGGGAAAATCAAAAATAATAAATTGTTTAATCAAGCGACAAATAATTTATTATTCCGTTTATTTAGACGATAGTATAAATATGACTTATACAATCCATATTGGGCGGACAACATAACCATCAAATACTTTTCTAAAGCCTCGATGATATACCGGCCAATACTCCTCTTTTGTTGGCTTGACTAAGCCAATTTCTTTGATTTCGGTTTCTCCCCCTTTTCTCCACTAATATCCTTAACTTCCTCCTGACCCTCAAGCAAGGCATCAATCTGTATTCTTGCCACTTTTTTATTGGGCTTGCTTAATTGCCGGTAAATTCCCACTAGCTCCTCTTCATCAACTGGCAATTCTTTACTGTTTTCATCATATAATTTAAGCCGCCCGTTTGAAGTAATAGGAGTAACAAACATTTCGCCAGTACCATCGCGGAGCCATTTTTCATTTACAGTTTTTCCTTCTTTTAACTGATTAGGAATACATATTAATATTATTTTATGGTTTACAAGAGAGTTGTCTCCAATTTCAATTCTTGATATAGCCGAATTACTTATACCAATTTTTTTGGCAAATTCATCTTGATTCATTTCAAGAGATTTTCTTAATCTTTTTACTCTGTTATTAATTGTTTCTTTTTTTCCCATATCTCACCCCATTATTAAAAATCCCTCCCATGGTACAATTAAATAACCATAATCAACTTCCCATAGGAGAGATAAGATGCCTAAAAAACGCCCCCATAATGAAACGCTTCGCAGATGCCCATATTGCAATGGTCCCACAATATTCAAAGTCTCTGAAATGCGAAGGACTGAAGATTGGCGCGGCAAGTGTATGTCATGCGGTCAATCC
>WQSQ01000041.1 GCA_009787775.1 Treponema sp. | reverse complement strand
CTTCCGAGCAGGTTACCGGCTCCTCTTATTTCCATATCCTTCATAGCGATTTTAAAACCGCTTCCAAGCTCGGTAAAATCGGAGATTGTCTGAAGGCGTTTCATTGCGATTTCGGATAACGCTTTCTGACCGGGATAAAAAAGATACGCGTAAGCTACACGATCTGATCTTCCTACCCTGCCGCGAAGCTGATATAGCTGCGATACCCCGTACATATCGGCTCTGTCAATAATTATTGTATTTACATTCGGAATATCAATTCCGTTTTCAATAATTGTGGTTGATAGAAGCACATGAAAACCTCCATGAATAAAGCGCCTCATTACATCTTCAAGTTCATGAGCATCCATCTGGCCATGCGCTGTTTCTATAAGCAGTTCAGGTAAAAGTTTTTCAAGTTTAATGCGGGTGTCCCTTAATGTATCAATGCGGTTATGTAAAAAGAAAACCTGCCCTTCCCTTTCAACTTCACGGCGGATTGCCCTTGCCATAAGATAATTGTCATACTCTTCTACAAAGGTTTCTATCGGATGTCGTCCAGGAGGAGCTGTTGCAAGAAGACTCATGTCGCGGATTTTTACAAGGCTCATATGCAGGGTGCGCGGAATCGGAGTTGCCGAAAGAGTCAGACAGTCAACATTTGTCTTTAATTCCTTAAGGCGTTCCTTGTCCTTTACGCCGAAACGCTGCTCTTCGTCGATTACGATAAGACCGAGGTTTTTAAATTGCACATCCTTCTGAATAACACGATGTGTTCCTATCACAAGGTCAATTTCGCCGTTTTTAAGTTTTTCAAGAATTACGCGCATTTTTTTTCTTTCAACAAAACGGGATAGCATGGCGACATTGACAGGAAACCGGGAGAAACGTTCCTTAAAATTTTCATAATGCTGTTCAACAAGAATTGTCGTAGGAGCAAGAAACACTACCTGTTTGCCGTCCATTACGGCTTTGAAACAGGCACGCAGGGCAACTTCGGTTTTTCCGTAACCTACATCTCCGCAGATAAGCCTGTCCATCGGGCAGACGCTTTCCATATCTTTTTTGATTTCCGCAATACAGCGCAGCTGATCCTCGGTTTCTTCAAACGGAAAAGCGGCCTCGAACATTGTCTGCCACTCAGAATCCCTACCGAACGCATACCCCCGGGCATGTTTACGTTTTGAATACAGTTCAATCAGTTTTTCCGCAATATCTTCGACAGATTTTTTAACCCTGTTCTTCCTGTTCTCCCAGCTTTTGGATCCAAGCGTGTCGAGACGAACCGGTAAACTAGAGTTTTCATTGCCAATATAGCGCTGAACAAGATTTAACTGCTCAACAGGTACAAAAACGGTTTCTTCGCCTGCGTATTCAATTTTTATATAATCCCTTTCATGGCCGGAAGATGTCAGCCGTTCGATTCCCTTAAATAATCCGATTCCATGATTGACATGGACAATGTAATCACCGGGATTAATTTCCACAAATGTGTCGATGGGACTCGATCGAACATTTTTTAACGAACGCGGCGCTCTTTTTCTCCGCCCGAAAATTTCATTTTCCTGAACAACCATCAGCTTAATGTCAGGAAGCGAAAAACCGGCAGTAAGGGGAACCGCCATTATGGAAAGCGATTTATATACCGATTTGGTATCTGACGGCTCAATTATCATTCTGATGCGATCCGCCTGAACTTCCGATTCAGCGGCGACCGTTATCTGCCATCCGCTGTTCAATAATGTTTCAAATTCTTCCTTTAAATATTTAATATTGCCAAAAAAACTGCGCGCGCTTTCGCTATTAAGTTCAATATGACGTACGCCTTCTTTCGGCTCTCCCTTGATTGATCTCAAAGATATTATTCTTGATGAGTCTTTCTGATATCCTTCCAGTATCCGGTTAAAATCAAGAAGCAATCGTTCAGGCAAAGGATAACTGACATTGTTATCGCGCTCATACTGGTTCTTCTCCCTTACCGCTCTTGAATATAATCCTTGATATTCACGTACAAGACCTGAAAAAGTATTTTCAAGTCTTTCCCTGTCAACAAGCATCAGGGTTTTTGATAATGTTTTTTCTGATTCGCCTTCTTCTGTTTTAAGGTAATCAAGAAGGCATCCTGCCTTTTCAAAGGCAAGCGGAAAAAACATCTCTTCGCCTTTTATATTTCGGTGCGTTATCAGTTCATCTATTATTGATCTGCCGCCGTCAGGGAATTCTTTAAGAAGGGATAATTTTTTTTCAAGCACTTTTATTCGTTCATCAGTCCAGATTACTTCCTTCATTGGCCGTATTGCCAATTCCGGCAGTTTTTCATTTACCGTCATTTGCATTACAGGATTGAAAGGCTTGATTGATTCAATCTTGTTAAAATCGAAAAGCACCCTGTATGCCTCTTCATCTCCGCCCATAAAAATATCTAGAACTTCTCCTCGCAGGGCAAACTCACCCTGAACCTGAACTCTGGGCACTCTTGTATAACCGTATAAAGCAAGTGATTTGGAAAGACCGGATGTATCTATATCTCCCGCAGGTTTAAGTGTGATAAGGAGTTTTTTTATATAATCGCGCGGAGGTACAGGCGTAAAAAGCGCGCGCGCGGGAATAATCACAATACCGGCTTTAACGCAGGATGCCAGTTCAGATAATGCCTTTGACCTTAGTCCAAAAACAGGAGATTGAGGGGTTAACTCGCGGTAAGGAGTGCTTCCCCACCATGGGAATTTTGTACATGGAACATTGATGCCCTTTCCATTTTGGATTCTGACCGAAGTTAAATCCAGTAACAGATCATCCGCCGCATCCTCATGAGGAACAATGATAAAGATTTTCCCCTTTAAAGCAAGGTACGCATCGGCAACAAGAAGCGAACTTAACGAACCTTCGCTGCCTTCAATATCTATAGGAAAATCCTCATTCCTGATTGTCGATGAAATTGCCGAGAATGATTTATCGCTTTGGCATTTTTGTAAAAGCTCAGGAAAAGATAAGGATTTCATAAAAATCTACCGATTACTATACTATAGAAGTGTATTCACTTTGAATACCCTGTTTTTTGACGGGGTATCTTAAAATTAAGGGAAGTTTAATGAAAAATATATACCGTATACCGGCTTTATTTCTTTTGATTTTTACATGCCTTCCTTTTCTGCATTCCTTTGAAATTTCTCAGGGTCAGGTGGAGTATAACATAAGGTTTTATGACAGGCAGATCTACTATATCGAATCAAATCCAATCTTTGTGCAGGTAACCATTACAAACAACAGCCCTTATCCATACCGTTTTAAACTTGCTGACGATCGTGTTTTTTCAATTGATTTTGATATCAGAACAATGACAAACCGGCAATTGCCTCAGTCTGATTTAATAATCAGAAAAAGAACACAGACAAACCATATTTTTTTCCGTGAAATAGTTATAGAAAGCGGCGAATCATTTTCATTTACGGAAGACCTGCGTGACTATGTTAATTTTACCCAGGCGGGATCATTCAGGGTACGCGCCGTCATCTACCCTGAATTATTACGCTCAACAATCGCATTCCCTTTCTCTTCCTCTATTGAAACAAATTATTTAAACTTTACCATGCGTCCGGCTTTAATTCAGGGACCTGACGGCATTCCTCTTGAAATGGATATAGCTACAGGCGCGGTACTTGTACGCCAACAGCTTTCTCCCGATCAGGTTGTTGATTACATTTTATCGGCGCGTCAGCAGTCCCAGTGGGAAAGATTTTTCCTGTATCTCGATCTTGAAGCAATGCTTCAGCGCGATGCTGTTCAAAAACGAAGATATCTGGCCGAGAATGAGGAAGGCCGACGCCGTATGCTTGCGGAATACCGGGTAAATATGCAAAATTCTGTTATTGACGGAAACATTGTTACTATTCCGACAACTTATGAAATCCTGAGAACTGTATATAGCAATTATGAAGGAACAGTAACTGTGCTTCAAAAGTACAGAATGCCCGCTTTTACAGAACTAAGACAATATACGTATTATCTTGAAAAAAAAGATAGTATCTGGGTTGTGGTGGATTATTCGGTTCAGGGTTTGGGAACCGCAGGCAATGATTGACATCAATATTTTAATTGGATAGGATAACTTACGTGAGCAAGAATGCATTAATTATTACTGACGGGACAGAGCTGATACAGCAAGCAGCAAAGCTGATCTCCGGCATGATGACGGATGTAAAAGTAAAAATATGCTCTGCAGATAAATTTTCAGGCACAGATATTCTCCCTGCTGATTATTTTATTATTGGATGCGAGAATCCCAAACCGGATTCCTTTTCCTATCTGGAAGAACTGCTCTATCATATAAATCTTGCATCCAGAAAATGCGGACTATTCTCGATAAAGGAAAAAACAATAAAATATCTTTTAAAAATGGTTAAAGGGTGCGAAGCAGATATGTGCGAACCATTACTCGTTGTAGACGGAAATATTAAAGCGCCGGAAATTAAAGTATGGCTCAAAGATTTAATTGCTGATTAAATCCTGAATAATAATCGAATAAATAACGGAGAGAACATGGACGGTTTTAATTTAGACAATTACATAAGGAAAGTACCGAATTTTCCGAAAATGGGTATTCTTTTTTATGACATAACCAGTATTCTTTCCACGCCTACTGCTTACAGATACTGCATTGATAAAATGATAGAGTTATACCGCAATAAAAACATAGACGCAGTTGCCGCAATAGAAGCCCGCGGTTTTTTATTTGCCGCCTCTTTTGCATATTGCATGAATATCCCCATAATACCTATACGAAAAAAAGGAAAATTACCCGGTGTTACTCTATCAAAAAAGTACGCTCTTGAATACGGTTCAGCGGAAATAGAAGTACATAGAGCGGATGTGCCAAAAAGCAAAAGAGTTCTCTTAACAGATGATCTTATCGCAACAGGAGGTACATTAAACGCCGCAAGATCTATCCTAATTGAAGGCGGCGCCGAAGTACCTGAAATATTCGGTATAGTAGGACTTCCATTCCTGGATTACCAAAAGATTCTTGAACATACTCCGGTAACTACATTGATAAATTACGACAACGAATAATAATACAACATCACACTAAAGAAATGTAAATCAAGACTGCGTGGCACGGCTGTAGTCCAGCTGTGACGCTATCCTTTCCCACTCATGTGTTCCTGCTTCAATCGCCTTAGCGCACTCAGACAGCTTCTTCTTGACTTCTCTTGTTTTGCTGCCGTCCAAATAAACATCAGGAAGTGCAAGTTCCACTTCAAGATATGTCTTTTTTTTCTCAAGCTCTTCCAGCATTTTCAGGATTTCAGATTCCTGCTTTTCCAGTTTTCGAATCGCAGACTGTTTCTGTTTATCTGCAATTCTTCTTTCTTCATTGCTAATCACTAATTTATCATTCACTATTACGCGATTCTCATTTATCGTTTCTGAATTTTCCCTGTCCGCTCTTTCAAGATAGTAGGTATAGTTTCCATAAAATAATTTCGCGTTAGCATGGGATAAATCGCTGCCCGGAGTTAGTTCCAAAGTTTTGGTAGACAGCTCTCCCATAAAGGAGCGGTCATGAGAGACAAAGATAATTGTACCTGCGAACTTTTTAAGAGCGTCAAGCAATATATCCTTTGAATAAAGATCAAGGTGGTTTGTCGGCTCATCCAAAATAAGAAGATTCATCGGTTTTAATAACATTCTCAGCAGAGCAAGACGGCTTTTCTCTCCTCCCGACAGTACACAAACATTTTTGTAAACGTCATCACCGCGGAATAAAAAAGCACCTAGCATGTCGCGAAGTTTAGGAATAAGAGCAAAAGGAGATTCCTCCTCCATGAATTCAAGCACAGATTTACGGCTGTCCATAGCTTCGGCTGCGTCCTGGGAAAAATAACCTGTCTTTATTCCTGTCCCGTACTTTACGCTTCCTGAAAAATCATTATCAGCGCCCGCTATGATCTTTAAAAGAGTAGTCTTTCCCGCTCCGTTGGGTCCTGCGACAACAAGGCGTTCTCCTGAATCAAGGCAAAGGTCAAAATTGGAAAGAACATGCCGCTTCCCGTAGCTTTTATCAATGCCTTCAAGAGTCAGAGCGATATTGCCAGAATGGGGAGGCGACGGAAAGTTAATGTTTATTTTCTTGAATGATTCGGGTATCTCGACACGTTCCATCTTTTCAAGGCGCTTAATTAGCTCCTGAGCGAACGCGGCCTTGCTTGCCTTGTACCTGAAGCGCCGAATAAGAGCCTCTGCCTTCGCGATTTCTTCCTGCTGTTCCAAGTGCTGCTTTAAAAGACTTTCAAGTTCAATCTTGCGCGTTTTTTCATACGCGCTGTAGTTGCCCGTATAACGCTTTAAGTTTCCATTAAAAAGCTCGTACACTTCGTTCACGCTTACATCCAGAAAATACCTGTCGTGAGAAACTAAAAGGTAACCTCCTGAAAAATCATTGAGCCGCATTTCAAGCCATGCTCTCGCCTCTATGTCAAGATAGTTCGTCGGCTCGTCTAAAAGAAGTATGTCTGGTTTTTCAAGAAGGACTTTAGCAAGAGCAATACGCATTTGCCAGCCGCCTGAGAACTCCTCACAGCCGCGCTCAATATCATTTTTGGAAAAACCAAGTCCTGAAAGAACCGAAGATATTTCCCCTTCCCGCCTGTAGTAGCCGGTTCCTTCAATTTGTTCCTGTAGGCTTTGATGTTCTTCCAATAAAGCTTTAGTTTGCGAACCGTCTGATTCGGCTTTTTCAAGCAACGTTCCAACTTTTTCAAGGTGTTTAATCAAATTATGAACAAAGCTGAACGCAGCTTCCGCTTCATCACGGAGGGTTTTTCCTTTATGAACAATTCCTGACTGCGGAAGATATGAAATGCGCGTATCTTTTTGTACAGCCCTGTCTCCTGAGTCGGCGTTCATTTTGCCTGCGATAATTTTCATTAATGTGGACTTGCCGCTTCCGTTGGCACCTGTTAAACAGGAACGTGAACCAGCCGCTAAGCGAAGCGAAACGTCTTTAAGTAAATCCCTTTCGCCGAAAGCAAGGCATACGCGGGAAAATTGTACAAAAGACATTGTTAATAAGGAGAATCTCTGTAAAAATACAGAACTGTAGGAGAGGCGGCGCGCCTTGTAATTATATTATTTTCAATGGCAAAATCAGGCACGGCCTCAAGACGCAGGCTTTGGTCGTCAATAATGTACATAAAATAAATTACACTGTTGGCGCTTACACCCGCAAACTGCATTGAGAACGCTCCTGTATTGTTTCCTTCCAGAGAAGGAGCGATAAAGATATCCATTGATATACTCCCGGTACCGTTAGCCTGATAGGGAATTAGCTGCGGAACAAGAAGAGCGAAACCATTCCAGACAAAGTCTCCCGTCTGAAGAAAAGTGATTGTCCCGTAATTAAGGCTTGTAAACGCGGGCCCAAGATTGTAGATATCCATAAATTGATTTTCACGCCTTGCCTCCTCTTGGAGTACAATATCGCTTATGGAATTTGAAAGCGCGTTAAAAACTATTGTCCGCCTTACATCGCCGTCCGAAAACTGCACCGCAAGCGTTGAATTATTACGCAACACCATCTGAAGATTCGCTCCTTCAAAGGCCCACGCGCGATCCCCGTCGGGAATAATCCGCTCGTATATAAACTGCCTTTCAATATCCGGCAGTATTATTCTCGCGACGCCCGTTTCAAAGCCCGGATCAAAGCGGTAATTTTTCTCCAGTTCCTGAATATTTATGCGCCTGGAGTTAATCATCTGCAGGTAAGACTCCGCCGACCATGTTTTTGACAAAACATTGTCAAGTTCAGGATCAGGTTCGCTTCCCCTGAGATTCGCGGTTTGAACTGATTTGTCATACTGGTTAAATATTCTTAATCTGTACGAAAAACAATAGCCCGTTACTCCGTCGCTTGTCATAACCCTGTACCATGCACCAGGAAGCGGATCGCCTGTTGTGCTTATCGGCGGTACGCCGTTTACAAGGCTTAGTATTTTTATTATTTCTCCGAGCCTCAGGCGGTAAACCTGCGATGAATTGTTGTCAGGCGAGCTGCGGATTGGAAGCCTGTCTTGCAAATTCTCGGCATAAACCATAGCGTAAGGGGCAAATTCCACGGCCCATTCATTCGCTTTTTTCCTGCTTCCCACAAACTCCATCTGCGAGAGAGGAATTTCCATTTTAAAATCCCTGTCCCTACTTACCGTTTCAGGAACGCCGACTACCCAGATTTTCTCAATGTTGGATTTGATATAAACAGGCAGCACTGTACCTGAATCAACCGGTGGACTATCGGTAGACCACAACAAAACACCGTAACCCATTCTTGAGCAGGAAGAAAGAATTATTGCTATGACAGCCGCCACAACTATTGATATACGGATTTTTCTTTGCATAAGCATAACAATTTGCCGCACGGAACAACACGAGCTTTCGTTTTTGAAACATCTTTAAAAGTTTGTTTTGTCCGTGCGGCTAATGGTAAAAATGAGGGATGTTTACTCTACAACCGCGATAATATCGGTCATTTTCAGGACCAAATGTTCCTCACCGTCAATCTTAATTTGGGTTCCGGCATATTTGTCATACATTACCTTGTCGCCGGCTTTTACAGTGATTGGATCCTTTTCTGTACCAGGTCCGACTGCTACAACTTTTCCCTGCTGGGTTTTTTCCTGCGCTGTATCGGGAATAATAATTCCGCCTGCGGTTTTCGCCTCATTCTTTTCCAGTTTGACCATGACTCGGTCCGCCAAGGGCCTAACTTTCATCTTACTTTCCTCCGTAATGTGTAATTCTTAATTTTCAATATATAGGAATTGCCCTTTACAGTCAAGCACTTGCAAAGCGCGCCGCGGCACAAATAAGCTCAATTGACAAAGATTGTGTTTGGTTATACATTGAAGCGGAATCCAGCGTCAAACGGCAAAACAGGAGGGTTTCCGGGGATTTTATTATAAAGCTTCTGAATTTAAATCCTTAACATCTCAATGTTAAACAATGACTTTTATTCCTTCCTTTCAAACGAAGAAGACGCGCAAAATGCCGCAATCGGCATTACAGGCGGCGGAAAAGTTTTAATAGTAAGCGACCTCCATATGGGCACGGGCGCGCGCGACGACCTTCTGTACAACGGAGATATGCTCATCTGCGTCCTTGAAGAATACTACTTTAAAAACGGCTGGATTCTTGTTCTTAACGGCGACATTGAAGAGCTCTTCCGCTACCCCATGGATTTTATCCGTGAAAAATGGGCGGCCCTTTACAGGGTATTCAATCTCTTTTCGGATGCAGACCGCCTTTATAAGATAGCCGGAAACCACGATGAGCAGCTTCTTTTAAAAAAAACGCAGTCCTATCCCTATAAAATCTACTCCGTTGTAAAGATTGTCACGTCCTCAATTTCTGCTTATGTTTATCACGGGCATCAGTTATCTGCAATTTATTCGCGGTTCGGCGCCCTTATGAGAGCTGTTATCAGATATATTTTAGCACCGTTCGGCATCAGAAACATTTCCGACTCGCGCAGCCCCCGCAGACGCTTCCTCATCGAAAAAAAAGCCTACGCCCTGTCCCTTGAGAATAGCTGCCTTTCAATCATCGGCCACACCCACCGCCCCCTATTTGAATCGCTCGGGCGTTTTGACTACATCAAGTTTGAAATTGAGCGCCTGTGCCGCGATTATCCGGCATCCGCAGGAGACGACCGTGTCCGTATCGAGAACGAAGTCAGCGAGCTGCGCGGCGAGCTTTGCAAACTTAAACGCAGCGAACGCCGTGATGTACTGCGTCAAAGCCTTTACGGCGACGAGCTTCCCGTCCCCTGCCTTTTTAACTCAGGCTGCGTTCTTGGTAAAAAAGGCTTTAACGCCGTGGAAATAACAAACGAGGATATCGCCCTTATTTACTGGTTCACCGAAGGAAAAAGTAAAAAATTTGTCACAAGGGGCGGCTACAAAATTGAAAGCATCGCGGGAAAACCTTACCGCCGCGCCGTTTTAAACCACAATAGACTCGATTATATCAGTGCCTGTATAAAACTTTTGGGCAAAAATATACACGAATAATTTAAAACCTTGGCCTGACGCGTAAATTTCTTACGGGATAGTTGCGCTCTCGATATTGCTCCGCAGCCTGCTCTGGTCAGTGTTGTTCACCCAGCACGCGGCATAGTAAATCCTTCGCCCTATTTCAAACTCCTCAAAGGTGTGGAACAACGGTTGATTGATAAGAGGCTTCCCATTACGAAACCGCCAACTTAAGAGCTCCCGCGTTTTCGTCGGGAATATGCCTCCAATTCCCGCTATTGTTCCTGAGAAAGTCAGCAAAGTTCCTTTAAAGCTTGGCGGACATACCCGTCAAGCATTGGTGGATGATCGCGTCAAGCATTGGTGTGTACCCGCGTCAAGCATTGGTGTGTACCCGCGTCAAGCATTGGTGTGTACCCGCGTCAAGCATTGACGGGCAGCCAAATGAAGTAATTACCTGTATAGATGTTTATTTCTTTTTCGCCGATAATCGAAAAGTATGAACAGCATTCTCATTTTATATGCCGGAAATCTTACCCGTCATGCTTTTCGGGAGGTCTCAAACGGAAAAAACGCCTTACAGCTTTCCATTGAACAGGCGGCGCAATTTCCCGGAGTTAATAAAATAGCACTGTTTTGCTCCTCTAATATTTCCGGTAAACCTGAATATCCTGCTTTAATTAACTCGCTTGAATTACAAGTCGAACAGAGAGATACCTGGACAAAACGGAGTGTGCTTGAAAAAATTGCAGAACTGCAGGAAGACTTTGATCTTGCCTATTTTGCCTTTGCAGACTGTCCTTTCCTCGATCCTGTTTTGGCGGGAAACATCGCAGACAGGCACCTTCGTTATGCGGCGGAGTACTCATATGCCGACGGCTGGCCCTACGGCCTCGCTCCTGAAATACTCTCTAAAGGAACTGCTGCGATACTCGCGAAAATACTTGGCGATAGCGACGGGCTGGTTGAAAGAGACATGCTTTTTTCCGTCATACAGAAAGACATTAACGCCTTTGATATTGAGACAGAGGTTTCCTCTGTTGATCTTCGCTGCCACAGAATCAATCTTTGCGCCGATTCAAAACGCAATGTAATGCTTGTGAATAATTTTCTTGCAGCAGGCAGCGGAAAGATTCCATCCGCCTCCGATGTCGAGCGGATTGTTGCACAGCAGCCTGAAATACTAAGAACCCTGCCGAGTTTTTTCCCAATACAGGTTTATGGCGGCTGCCCGCAGAAATGCGCTGTCTGCCCATATCCTTCTTTTGCGGACGAGTCAGCGCAAAACGATTATATGGACAGCGGTAAATTTGAAACACTGCTGGATAATATAATCGAATATTCAGAAGACGCGGTAATAGATCTTTCTTTATGGGGAGAGCTAAGCCTTCATCCTGAAAAAATGAAACTGATAAAATCCGTACTAACACGAGGCGAACTTGCTTTAATCATCGAAACATCCGGCATCGGCTGGAAAAACGAAGAACTCGAAGAGTGCGTACAGCTGGCAAAAGCAGCGGACGAACGCCCAAGAATAAACACCCTCGCTCCCCTTTCCTGGATTGTTTCGCTGGACACGGCAGATTCAAAGCGGTACGCAGAACTTCGCACAGCGGGATTCGCGGAAGCGGAAAACTGCGCAAGGAAGCTCCTTTCGTTATTCCCAAACGATTGTTATGTTCAAGCGGTGCGAATAAAAGGCTCGGAAGATGATACTGAGAAGTTTTACCGTTACTGGAAAGACGCATCCCCTAACGGCGAAAAAAATATTATAATTCAGAAATACGATGACTTCTGCGGCCATATGGAAAAGAAACAGGCTTCCGACATATCTCCTGTTATCCGCCAATGCTGCTGGCATATAATGAGGGATTTCCCTGTTTTAACAGACGGTACCGTTCCTTTATGCAGGGAAAACCTTGCGGTCTTTAAGGGAGAAAAAGATATGGTTTTAGGAAATGTATTTACCGACTCCGTTGCCTCTGTCTGGCAAAACGGAGAGAAATATTATAAAGAACAATGTAAAAAAAATTATTCAGGGCTCTGCGAAAATTGCGATGAATACTATACCTACAATTTTTAATGAAAAGATTACGCCCTACACCGCTGTAGGAGTCAAGGAGCGGATTGCGTCCACAGGAATCGCGGCTGTAATCCTTAACAAACCAGGTTATCCTGTAAGATCATTCTTTCAGGATCTTGAAAAATCAGGATTTGACAATGTAATTTCCGTAGAGTCGCCTTCACCTCATTATGAAATTGAAGAGCTGTCCGGGCGTTTTCCTTTTGTCCGTTTTATACTCCCCGAAAATGAAATAACCCTTGGAGAGCAAATAAACCTTGCCGCTCAGGAAATTGAAAGCCCGCTTTTTTTTGTTATGCGAAGCGATATGAAAATAATCGCAGGAGGAACGGCAAAGCGGATGGCTGAACGTCTAATTGTAAACTGCGAAGAAAAAAACGATAAACCGGCAAGCCGCACTATAAAAAGACTCTGTACCATTCCTTTAATTATGAACTCAAATTATGAAACATTGCCGACCCTTATTACTCCGATGACCCAGCGCAAAAAGATACGCACTATTTTTACGGAGCCCGGCAATGAAGGGGATTTAAGCCTTTATCCATTTGACGGAATCGGAATCTACGACAGGCAGCGTTTTATAAATACAGGCGGCTTTGACACAACTTTAAAACACACCCATTGGCAGCTAATGGATTTTGGTTTTCGCTCTCACTTATGGGGAGAAGAAATCGCGCTGAGCCTTCATTTAAAACTCTCCTATGACGGAGAGCTGCCTTCCGAGAATAATACGGTAGAAGACAGTTACAAGCGCTTCTATTTAAAAAATCTTGCTCCCGTATTCAGAAACGATTACGCTCATCTGCCGCTGTACCGTTTTCCCGGCTTTTTATGTAAATCGGGTGATGACTTTTTCACAGCTTGGTATGAGTTTAAAGAAAGCAGGAAATGGGTCAAAAGAAACAAATACAGATGGAGATGCGGCGCAGACGCCGTTACAGGCCGGTGGGCAGTTGGAGAATAATTTGACGGCAGTTATTTTACAGGCGCGGATTGATTCATCAAGATTACCTGGAAAGGCTCTTCTCCTGCTTGACGGAGAACCTGTTGTATTCCGCGTAATGGAAGCGCTGAACCATGTGAGCGCAGATTTGAGAGTGCTCGCCTGCACAGAAGATTCATATTCAAGTTTCGAACCTCTTACGAAAAAAGCCGGCTTTGATATTTTCTCAGGCTCCAAAGAAGATGTCCTTAATCGTTTTTGCCGGGTAATCCGCAAATATTCAATAGACCGAATTATAAGGGCGACAGGCGACAATCCCTTTGTATTTGCCGACGCCGCCTGCGCAATCAACAATGAAGCTCTTTCACATAACGCCGATTACGCAGGCTATACCGGCCTCCCCTACGGCGCGGGGGTTGAATCCGCCGCAGCCCTCGCTCTTCTTCGCGCCGAAATCGAAACTGTTCTCCCCTATGATCATGAGCATGTCTGCCCGTATCTTTACAATCATCCTGAACTTTTTAATATTCACCGCCCAAGCGCGCCTGCGAAGTGGAATCATCCCAATATCCGCCTGACAATTGATACACAAGAGGATTTTGATCGGGCAGCGGAACTATATTCCGCGCTGCCTGAAGAAAAGCTGCGTTATAACGGAGAGACAATAATTAATAAATACCGGGAGATATTTCACTGATGAAAAGCGAACTCACTGCCGGAATACTGGTTGTCCCCGCGGTCGAAAAAGGCCGCGGCGGAGGACATTTAAACCGCTGTATAACATTAGTACGGGATTTACGCAATATGGGCCGCGCCGCTGTTCTTTATATACCTCAGAAAGATAAAACACCGCAGATAGAAAATGTGTTAAAATCAAGGGATTTTAATCCGGATTGGCTTTTTAATGATGATAAATCTACAGAAACTTTCGGTTTAATTATTCTTGACCGGTATAAAACACCTTTAAACGAAATCTCTTTCTGGCAAAATCTGGCTCCTGTAATCGGCATTGATGAAGGCGGCATTTACAGGGATCATTTTGATTTTCTTGTTGATATATTAGTCCCTTATAATTTTATATCACCTTCCGCCAATATAGCCTCTCCTGCTTTATTATTTAACAAGGATCTTAATGCTTCGCAGCCAAAAAACAAAAGTCGTCATATACAAAAAATCCTTATAACATTCGGTCAGGAAGATTCAGCTGGTCTTGGTATAAAAACAGCGCGCAGATTATCTGAAATGAAAAACTCTCAGGATATTGATATAACGCTTCTGAGAGGCGCATTAACAGCGGATAATATTCAAAATGAAATTAAAAATGTGAAAGTATCAGAAGCTATTCCCAATCTTGCACAGCATATCGGAGAATATGATCTTGTAATTACCCATTACGGCATCACCGCTTACGAAGCGCTTTTCGCAGGAGCTGCTGTCTTGCTTGATCACCCTACTCTCTATCATAAAAAGCTTGCCAAAGCCGCAGGTTTTAATGATGTCAGTAAAATATTCAGAGATATAAACACAGAGCTAAACAGAGAAAAAATGATTTTGGAACAAAAACCTCTTTATGACTCTGTTGTTAATAATTTTTTATTATCAAAAAATGAAAATGAAAGTCTTGCGCGGTTATGCAATAACTTTTTACCGGCTGTTAACAGGCGCTGTCATGTTTGCGGCAGTGATACTCCGGAAAAGAGCATCGCCCGCTTTAAAGACCGCACTTACCGCCGCTGTAAAAAATGCGGTATAATTTATATGGACAGAATCTGCCCTGCGCCTATTGAATACGAGAAAGAGTATTTTTTCGAATCATACAAAAAACAATACGGTAAAACATACCTGGATGATTTTGACAATATTAAAAACGCGGCAAGGCGAAGATTAAAAATTATCCTAAAATTATCCAGAACAAACGCACAGAGAAATAAAAATGAGTTAAAAACAGAAAATCCTTCATTGTTGGATATCGGCTGCGCGTACGGTCCTTTTCTCGCTGCCGCGAAAGAAGAAGGCTTCTCTCCTTTTGGAATTGATCCGGCAGAAGATGCTGTTCGTTATGTAAATGAAAAACTGGGAATTTCCGCAATACAAGGTTATTTTCCAATTAACCAAAATGACACTCATTTTATTAATCATTCTTACAATGTAATCACTCTCTGGTTCGTTATTGAACACTTCACCGACTGCTTAATCGTTTTAGATGAGATAAAAAAAATATTGAAACCTGGCGGTATATTAGCTTTTTCAACACCGTCTTTTTCAGGTATTTCAGGACGATCTAATCTTAATAACTTTTTATCCGCAAGTCCTGCCGATCACTACACTGTATGGTCTCCAAAAATGTGTAAAAAAGCGCTTTTATTAGCCGGATTCAAAGTAAAAAAAATTGAAGTTATCGGCTACCATCCTGAACGTTTCCCGCTTTTGGGTAAATTCGCGGTTAACAGAAAAAGTTTTATATATTGGATACTGCTGGCAGTCAGTATTATTTTTAAGCTGGGTGATACTTTTGAGGTTTATGCGCAGACAGCGTTATAATCAGGATATGCTTTTATACCAGTATTTTGTAAACACAAATCATTACATTATCAGATTATCTATCCATATTAATTTAATTAATATGTGAAAATAATGTTCCAAGGAATATAATTAACGAATAATAAACCGAAAATTTAGTATGAAAGAAACAATCATAATCCTTGGTGCGGGTGTAATGCAGGGACCTGCTATTGAAATAGCGAAAGAATCGGGGTTTTATACTGTCGTTCTTGACGGCAGCTCTTCGGCGCCGTGTATTGGGATGGCGGACAGGTTTGAACAAATCGATCTTAAAGATAAGGAAGGAATCGAAACCTTCGCGCGCTCCATACAGGGAAAAACCTCCCGATTGGGAATAATGACCGCAGGCACTGATTTTTCCGTGAGTGTCGCGTGGACTGCCGAAAAATTAGGACTTCCCGGAATTCCATACCAGGCCGCTCTTAACGCTTCGGATAAAGCAAGAATGCGCGAATGTTTTAAAAAGGCGGCTCTTCCTTCTCCTGAGTTTTTTACAATTACTGCCGCTGATATACAACCTTGCATTAAATCATTCACACCTCTTACTGAGGCATATTACCGGTTTCCTTTGGTTATCAAACCAGTTGACAATATGGGAAGCAGAGGCTGCCGCAGAGTGGACAGTATTGATGAATTTGAAAAAGCCGCAAAAGAGGCGATCGGCTTTTCCCGCTCAGGGCGTGCTATTGCAGAGAACTACATGGACGGACCTGAGTTTTCGGTAGATGCGATTGTGTACCGCGGTGAAATCACAATTTGCGGACTTGCAGACAGGCATATTTTTTTCCCGCCCTATTTTATAGAAATGGGCCATACAATGCCGACTGTCATCGAAGAAGAAAAACAGCTTTCCCTGCTTGAAACATTCCGCGCCGGAGTGCGCGCATTGGGACTTGCAGGAAAAGATAACATTGGAGCCGCAAAAGGCGACATTAAATTAACACTTCAAGGGCCGATGATTGGCGAGATTGCAGCCCGTCTTTCAGGCGGTTACATGTCAGGCTGGACATACCCCTATTCATCCGGCGCTTTACCTGTAAAAGCCGCTATCTTAATGGCGATGGGTTATGAACCTGAAGGATTAATCCCGCAAAAGAAATGGACATGCGCAGAGAGAGCCTTTATTTCTATTCCGGGAACTGTAAAGCAATTAGGAATTAAAAATGAGGAATCAGGAATTGACAACGGGCAGCTGGTAATTAAAATGGATTACATTAACGACTTTTTTTTACGCATTAAAGAAGGAGATAAAGTTTCCTTTCCTGAGAACAATGTATCCAAATGCGGTAATATTATTGCGTCCGCGCCGGAAAGAGAGACTGCTATTGCTGCTGCAGAAAACGCTGCGCGATCAATCCTGATAAAGCTTGACCCAAAAGACTCAGAAACAAAAGAATTTCTAACTCACACAGAGACGCATCAAATCTCCGGTTTGCGGCATAGAGAAGATGGAAACTTTAAATTCCCGCCTGATGCCTTCGAGTTAACAGATGATTTGAGGAACACGTTAAATTTACTCCCCGAATTTATTAATACAGCAAACCGAAGGTATAATTCGTGGTTAATAATCCCGTTTAATGCTTTTCAATCATCAGGACTAAAAGACTACATGGGAAGAACAGTAGAGGAAACGCTTGACGCGGTACGGCAGCTTACAGGATTACCTCTCCCGATTACCTGTGAAAATGCCGAAAATAAAGTAATGCTGGGACGCTCTTTCTGGTCTGCGCTAATCCGCGGTTCCTATCAGGGAGCTGTCTACTACATTGATACTTTGGGAGTATAATGAAGAAGTTTAAGCATCTGAGATTTTTATTAATTCTCCTTCTGTTACTGCACATTTCATTTTCATCCCTCTCAGCTCTTTCCCTTGATGAAACTATAAACATGCTGTCTCAAATATCCGCGAATCAGCAAGTGCAGTTCCGCTGGGATCCCCTGTTCAGAGACGGAGTGTTTAATGTAGGAGAGCATTTTAGTTCATTTTCCGTAGCTTCCCGCGAGGGCGAATCAGGCTACCTTTTATTCAATAACCGCGAGCTTTTCAATGTTCCCCTTCCCTACAGCAGAAACGGCATATTGGTCTTTCCGGAAAATTTTGTCTCAACTCTTAAAAACACATTTACTCGCCTGCATGAAGACAAATCACACTTCCGGATTGCCGCCATTGTTATTGATCCTGGGCACGGCGGAAGGGATCCTGGCGCTGTCGGAACAATTACAGCTAACGGTAAAAACACTCAGGTAAACGAAAAAGATATTACCCTGAAGGTTGCTCTTGCTCTCAGAGACAGGCTTACTCAAGCATATCCCGACAAGCGGATTTTAATGACAAGAGATACCGATGTTTTTATCAGTCTTGAACAACGCGCGGATATGGCCAATTCGGTGGTTGTAAGGGAAAATGAGGCTGTCATCTTTATTTCGATACACGCAAACTCCGCTCTTAATACAAACGCCAGGGGATACGAAGTGTGGCATATAACCTCAGGGCACCGCCGCACTCTCCTTGATTCTACAGGGCATAATTATTCTCCGGATATTACAGCTATTTTAAACGCTATGCTTGAGGAAGAGTTCACTACCGAAAGTATTCTTCTTGCTGATTCAATTCTTAAAGGTTTTTCAGATGTTTTTAACAGCGCCATGCCGTCCAGGGGACGTAAGGCAAACGACTGGTTTGTTGTAAGAAACAGCCGCATGCCTGCGGTTCTTGTTGAGCTGGGTTTTGTATCCAACCAGCAGGACGCTCTTCTTATGACCAGTGAAGAAGGCTTGCAAAAGTTTACAAGTTCATTATACAATGGTGTATATAATTTTATTAGTATATTTGAACGTTAATGAGCGCTGATATTAAAAAAAAGTTAAGTACTCCCTTGATAATTTGCCTGTCTTTTACCACTGTATTGGCAGCCGCCGCCCTATTTGATTTCTTTTTCCTTGACCTTGCAAGACGGACTTTTGTATTTTATACTTTAAAAGAGGGTACAGTCGTTGTAGAAGACCGGATGTTAAGACATGCAGATACGAGAGAAGGTGATATAATCCGATATACAGAGGAAACTCTTTTGGGACCTGTAACCCCGGATTTACTTCCTCTTTTTCCGAAAGAGACAAAGCTTATGTCGCTTTTATACAGAGGCGGGGTGGTGTATATAAATTTTTCTTCGGATGCCGCGATACCTCCTTTGGAGGGTGGAGTGGCTTATGATAATTTCAATACCTTACATACTGGAATTCTGAGAAATTTTTCATATGTAAACGATGTACACTTTTTTATAGAGGGTACTTCTGTATATGTCGAAGGTTTTACGAGGGATAACATTAAAATGTTTTTTTGGAATTAGCAAAAATGCTGAAAAAACACAAAAAATGAAAATTTAGTGTTTTGTCGTTGACAAGACGCTTAAAATTTTATAGAATTGAAGACAGGTAGAAATTTATTAAAGAAGTGTTTTTAAAGGAGCTTTACATGAAAAAGTTGCTCATTCTAGTCGTAATGACGATGTTTACGGTTTCGCTGTTTGCCGAAGAAGGTGTACTTATCGACTTCTCAACATTAAAGGCGGATATTAATATCAATAGCGATACACCCAATCAAAATCGACAAACCTTGATGGATTACGGTCATGTGGCTGGCGGCAGTTTCACTGCGCAGCAGAAGTCACTTATGATGACCTCTCTCGCAATTGAGAATTGGGAAGTAACTCTTAATGCTTCCGCTAGGTCTGTTAACAATGTAACTCTCAGCTTTACAAGGGAGTCCGCTTCTAAGGAATTTGGCACTGTAATGGGTGTCAGAATTCTTTTTCCGGTTGAATCATGGAATTCTTCAGCAACAATAAAGCCGCCGTTTGAAATTCCAGCTTATGAAGTATCAACAGTTAGCGAAGACGGTACAATTCAAGCCACCGGAAGTTCGGCAACTGCCAAGAGCCGCTTTGAGTCCCAGGGGCCCGGAACCCCGGCATTTGGTGTAATTAAAAATGTTGGTGTAATTAGAGAAGTAGCGACTCGTGTTTATGGGCTTAACTTTCCCCATGGTCTTTATTTAACATTGATAGACGGTACAGGTACTGAGAAAGAAATTTTCATGGGAAACCTTCGCTATGACGGCTGGGGAGAACTTAGATGGAGAAACCCTGCTTACCTTACGGAGATTAGAAACCGTGATATCAGAATTGTTCCCCTCTATCCGTTTAATACTCCGTTTATCAAATTCGGCGGATTCAGGGTTGAACGTAATCCTTCAGCAGTCGGGGATATAGGCGGTGATTTTGTAACGTATTTCAAAGATGTATCTGTGATTTACGACCTTGCAGTGCTTGATACGGATCGTGACATTGATGATGAGGCCACATGGAATATCATCCAGACACGTGAAGAAGCGCGTAAGGTTTGGGAAATGGAAAGATTTGGACAGAATCAGGTACTTCGTTATCTTGAAACCCAGAGACAGGCTTCTGAAGCTCCGTTTGGTGATCCAAGCCGTAGTCAGCAATAAATAAAGAGTTCTCCGGCGTTCAGCCGGAAACTGCACCGGGAAAAGTATCTGCTTGTAAAAATAGCAGATACTTTTTTTTTAATACATGAAAAATAATGTTAATGACAGTTTAATTTCCCTTGCTGATAAAAATAGTATTCAGAAAGAATATGAAAAGTGTTCAGAAGCCCGTCATTTAGTAGTAAATGAAATAAAGGAACAGATCGATAATATTCTTACAGCTCTTGATTCCAATCCGGTAGTAAACTGTAGAATAAAAAATTTTCCCAGTTATTTTAACAAGTATATACGTTCTTTAAGAGACGGTGTAAAAAACCCTGTAATAACTGATCTTTTGGGAATCAGGATCATATGCCCATTTATAGAAGACCTTGCGGCAACAGAAGACCTGATTAAAATAAACTTTAATGTAGTTGAGCGCGATGTAAAAGGTCACTATTCATTTAAGGAATTTGGATACGAATCCACGCACCTGCTAATAACAATACCAAAAGCCATTATTAATAAACACGGGTATCCTGGAACAAAAACAATAGAAATTCAAATACGCACTATTTTACAGGACGCGTGGGCTGAGGTTGAACATGAGCTTGTCTATAAAGTCGAATTCAGCCCTTTTGACGAGCCAATGAAACGCAAACTTGCGGCTGTTAACGCAAGCCTCTCGCTTGCAGATATAATTTTCCAGGAGATAAGAAGTTATCAAAGGAATTATAGTAAACAAATAGGAAAAAGACGTGAAAGCTTTTTCCAAAAAATAGAAGAATCAATAGATGATTTGCTTTTTATGGAAGACCATAATTTAAACAGCAATTTAAAAGATAATACTGCCAGAGCAAATACATCAATTAAAGATGAATATGATAACGATTTTAATATTATTGACAACTCAAACATTGATGATCTGCTTGTCAACGCATTATCTGCTCATAACCAAAATCGATTTAATGACGCAATTAGTCAATATACAAAGATACTTGATATGAAAAAACCGACAATAACTGATTACTTAAAGAGCGGAGAAGATTCCCGCTCTGATGATATGATAAGAGCAATAATTTATAAACACAGGGGAATGGCATATTTCGCCTGTTCACAATACAACGATGCCATTAGTGATTTTACATCTTCCCTGGAACTTGATTCTCAGTCCTATAAAGCCGCTTATTACAGGGGTGTTGTTCATTCTGTCATTAAGCAGTATTCTCGTGCAATTGACGATTACACTCTTTCATTGTCATTAAATCCATACCAGCCGTTTTGCCTTTTCAGGCGGGGACAAGCATATTATCATATGGGAGACTACCCTCAGGGGCTCTCTGATTGCGAAAACTCTCTTTCATTGGAACCTAATAACAAATCCGCTGTAAAGTTTAAAAAAATACTGCACGAAAAGCTGAGAATGTTTTAACCAATTTTAATTTTTGATCGAGGAGAGAATCGAACTCCCGACCAGTTGCTTAGAAGGCTTAGCAACTACCCTTTTTTAAATCGTTTAGGTGTATAGATTTACGATCACGAGTAGATACATTATAGAAGAATAATACTCTCTATTTTCTCTATCTTCGCTTTATTTTTCTCTTTCTAGCACGATAATAACACGGCTGTCAAGTCCATTGAAAATAAATTTTTCTAATAATTAAATTATAAAACAGAGATTATTATAATGGTTATAAGGTAATTATTAAAACTATCTACTCATTGTCCAAATTATCAAAGTGGTCGCTAATGACGTTGCTAGTATCCCTGTAGTAATTCTCCAAAAGGTCAGCTTCTGCTCTAACGAGGT
>WQSQ01000040.1 GCA_009787775.1 Treponema sp. | reverse complement strand
TTTTCTCTTTCTACATAAACAGCCAGATCCCTGTCGAAGTAAGCAAATGACTGGCCTCCGTGCATATCATTCTGATTGCTCTGAAGGATTATCGCCGCAAGGGACGCGGCTGTTTTAATTCCCTGCGGAGAGCGGATATAGCCGTGTCCGTTGTTAAAACCATCTCGAAGCAATTTATCCAAAGGTATTTGAAGGCATGTCAGCGTTTTTCCGTACCATGACAGATCATGGACATATATATCACCGCTGATATGGGCGGCGGCTTCCTTTTCCGGAAGGACGCGTTTCAGGTAATAATTCTTTGACGCAATTTCTGATATCTGTAATACTTTAGCTGAGGGCGAGTTGCCGACATTCGCATTATCGCGGTTTGTTTCCTGAATAATAAGAGAGACCGCGTTCATCAGCTCGCTTCGAGCGTCCCTTAGCCTTGTGCGGTTGTCTCTGTATAAAATATACGATTTAGCTTCTTTGGCCAGGCCGTTTTCAATAAGAACTGTTTCAACCAAATCCTGAACATCTTCAACATTAAAATTATCTTCGTTGTACTGTTTTTTAATTTTTTTAACGACTTCAAGAGTTAATTCCATCGCGCGCTGCCGGTCATCCTCACCCACAGCCTGAAGGCACTTCGAGATAGCGTCTGTAATTTTACTGTCTTTGAAAACCTGAGTTCTTCCGTCTCTTTTGATAATTGATGAAAACACTGTCCCCCCTTTCAGGCCCTGTCCGCGCAGCCTGAAACCAAATGCCTTTAAAGAGGCTTGCCTGCGATTAATACGCGTATACCAAAAATCCTGGCCTGAGAGCCGTTGTCCTATAATTATAAATTACAGGATAGCGGGGGATTCTCAACTAACCTCCATACGAAATACAATAGTAGTTTATATAAAATATTTTACCGCGTCAAGGTTTGGCGGACAGTCGCGTCAAAGCCTGGTGGACGATCGCGTCAAGGCTTGGTGGACGATCGCGTCAAGGCTTGGTGGACGATCGCGTCAAAGCCTGGTGGACGATCGCGTCAAGGCCTGGTGGACGACCGCGTCAAGGTTTGGCGGATGATCGCGTCAAGGCTAGACTGGAGACAATTCCAGACTGGGATCAATATTCCAGTCTGGAAGTTATGGCTTACAGATTAATAAGCAACAAATGTTCCTGTGCCCGTTCCCGATTTAAAAACAGCTTCAACTTCACCAGCACCCACAAGCCAAGCAGCAGTGTCACTCTCAAGAAGTTCATCTATTTCTTCAAAAGTAATAACAGCTTTATTTGCAATAAGGACAATTAAATTAACTTTTCTGCTGCCATGATAATCGTAAAAACCTCCTTTAGGGCCTTCCTTCCAAACATTTAATTTGACATTTGAGACATTTGACCCCACTATTCGGGTGCCTGTTATAGTATTATCTTTTTCACTGATGCTGCTGGCGGCATAAATTCCGTCCTCTGAGAATTCAAAACCAAAAACATATTTGTTCTCTAAAGCATACCTTGCAGGAAAACCTGAAATAGCCAGTCCAAGTGCATCATTGGCGGGAGGTTCCAATGAACCATCTCCAGGTAAAGTTGTAGATTCATCATCCTCCCATGTTACAGAGCCTGTCATACCAGTAAGATTATTTCCTGATACATTAGCAATGAAAGTTACGGAAGCATTATTAGGTTGTAGTGTAATTAATCCGGTGTCAGCTGCTGTAACTGTACCATTGCTCGCCCTATTACCGTCAGTATATTCTAACTTATAATTGTCCCCGATTTGCGACGAATATACTGCCTTACCGCTTGATTCTGTTATTGTAAGCGTATATAAACCGCCTGCGTCCACTCCTTTGTAAACTACGCTTTGCGCACCGCCGCCGCCTTCACCGCAGGAAGCGAAAGCGAATCCGATCACCGCAGTAAGAGCAATGATCCCGATGATTTTGAATACGTTCTTCATAAAAACTCCTTAATAATTTAGTTGGCGTAATATTTCATGACTTTTTACTAAATATCCGCAAAAAACCAATATTATCGCACTACATATAATAATAATCTAATGTCAGACAATAAGTCAAGTATCATAAAGCTATTATTATTGCATGAGAGGCAAAGAATCAAATTAATGATAAATATTAGGGAAATATTAGCTGAGAATATAAAGGAAAAACGCCGAAGCGTCGGGTTAACCCAGGAAAAATTGGCTGAAAAAGCGGGTATGTCGCTCCAATATCTTGCCATGCTTGAGCTTGCACGTAAATTCCCTTCCGGTGAAATGCTTGAACGTCTTGCATATGCTCTTAATATTGAAACTTATGAACTTTTAGCAATTGCTCCTTCAGCTAATGATGAACTGGAAATCCTGCGGAATGATATAATTCGTGATGTAAAAATATTGAATGAAACCCTGGCAAAGAATGTTACAGAAGAAATTATAAAAGCTGTTAAATATATACTTACTGAAGAAAGCAAAATTAAAAAAAATAATTAAAATGTTCCTAAGATTATCAAACAGAAAGTTTACGCTTTTAAGGAAAGCTACCTTGTAGGTTCAAGACCAGATATTCAGACGACAAAAAGGTTTTTGCACTTTAAGCTTTATGCATTGTGCTTTACTGCTCACTTTATGCCGCAGCCGACAGGTGTTTTCGCCAACCTTATGTATAGTTACTACGGGATGTTTTCAAGCTCTGCACTGCCGCCTGTACAGCAGGATCAATTCAACTTTCTTTTTACGGATTTTTGCATTATAATTAAACAATGACTCAAAGCAGCCTTGCGGTGGAAACCGGGAAAGCGATGCCTCTTGGAGCTTCGCTTACAAATGAAGGCGTAAACTTCGCGGTTTTTTCCAGGAATGCGACTGCTGTTACACTGATCATTTTTGAATCCCCGCACAGAAACAGTCCCCGTATGGAGATTCTTCTTGATAGAAAAGGAAATAAAACCGGCAATATATGGCATTGTTTTATAAGGGGTCTTGAAGAGGGAACCTGTTATCTTTACCGCGCTGACGGCCCGTATTTTCCGGAAAAGGGGCTGCGGTTTAACCGCCATAAAACGCTTCTTGATCCTTATGCGAAAGCGGTAACCGATGTCAGCAACTGGGATTACAGCAAATGTTCGGGTTTTGATCCCAACAAACCAGGACACGATTTATCCTATTCCTATGAAGACGATATTGAACATCAGCCGCGCGGCATTGTAATTAAAGATGATTTTGACTGGCAGGGCGACATGCCCCTAAATTATCCCCTGCGCTTCAGCGTAATATACGAAACCCATGTTAAGGGCCTTACCGCTCATCCCAATTCGGGGGTAGAGCATCCCGGAACATACCTCGGTGTTATCGAAAAGATTCCCTATTTAAAGGATTTGGGAATAACAAGTCTTGAACTGCTTCCCGTTCATGAATTTAACGAGAATGAATTTCCGCGGATAGATCCTATCAGCGGAAGGAAGCTGACCAATTACTGGGGATACTCCACTGTCGCGTTCTTTGCGCCCAAAGGTTCCTACGCCGCGGATAAAAACCACGGCGGACAGGTAAAAGAATTTAAAACAATGGTCCGCGAACTGCATAAAGCGGGAATTGAAGTTATTCTTGACATTGTGTTTAATCATACAGCGGAAGGAAACGAACAGGGACCTACTTTTTCTTTCCGCGGGCTCGATAATTCAGTCTATTATATCCTTAACGAAAACAAGCGCTATTACCAGAATTTCTCCGGCTGCGGAAATACTGTTAACTGCAATCACCCTGTTGTGCGTACATTAATCATGGACTGTCTGCGCTATTGGGTTATGGAAATGCATGTTGACGGTTTCCGTTTTGACCTTGGTTCTATACTCGGCCGCGATCAGATCGGAAATATCATGGAGAATCCTCCGACTCTGGAACAAATCGCGGAAGACCCTGTTTTAAGTTCTACAAAGATTATTGCCGAGGCGTGGGATGCCGGCGGCGCTTATCAGGTCGGCTGGTTTCCGGGAGGCCGCTGGGCGGAGTGGAATGATAAATACCGCGACAATGTGCGCAGATTCTGGCGAGGCGATCCCAAAGAAGCGCGGCACCTTGCGACCCGTATGGCGGGCTCCTCAGATCTTTATCTGCGGGACGGACGCAAACCTTTTCATTCAATCAATTTTATAATAAGCCACGACGGCTTTACGATGAATGATCTTGTTTCGTATAACGGCAAGCGCAATGAAAACAACGGCGAAGGCAACAGGGACGGCAGCGATAACAATCTCAGTTACAATTACGGCACCGAAGGCCCGACAAGCGATCCCATTATCAGCGCAATCAGGGAGCGGCAGATAAAGAACTTTTTCGCCACCTTGATGGTATCTCTGGGCACTCCAATGATTCTGGGCGGCGATGAGTTCGCGCGTACCCAGAGCGGCAATAATAACGCCTACTGCCAGGACAATGAGATTTCATGGTACGACTGGTCGCTTCTGGAAAAGAACACAGGTTTGTACCGTTTTGTCAGGGAGATTATTGCCTTTCGCCTGCGCCATCCAGGTTTTATGCGCCCTGAGTTTTTTACCGGCAGGGGAGGCGCTTACAAGGGAATCCCCGATATCAGCTGGCTCAATGAAAAGGGAAATGCAATAGACTGGGATAATGCCAGCCGCTATCTTGCTCTCCGCCTGCTCGGCAGTAAAGCCGATACATTGGCCGACCGTGATGACAATGATTTCTATATCATGTTTAACGCTCATTTTGAAGTTAAAAACTTTGCCATTGCCGAACCGCCCTCAAAAAAAGAATGGCTGCGCGCTGTTGACACCGGATTATCCTCCCCCGAAGACATACTTTTACCTGGAATGGAAGCGCGGCTTTCTTCACAGCGCACATACCCTGTAAAAGCCCGAAGCATGGCGATACTGATATCAAAAGAAAAATAACACAGGGATCGTATGGATAACAGCAGTTTTATTTTTGGCGTTGATCTTGACGGTGTGGTCGGCGACTTTTACGGCGCTATACGGAATATCGCTTCTGTATGGCTGAACAAACCCGCCGAATCCCTTACTTCTGAAGTATCTTACGGTCTTGGCGAATGGGGTATTGACGAGTTCGGCGGCTACGACAGACTGCATCGTTACGCTGTAACGCAGCGTAATATATTCCGCGACATGCAGCCGATTGAAAACGCTCCGGCAATATTGCGGAAACTTTCCAATCAAGGCATTCGTGTGCGCATTATAACACACCGGCTTTTTCTTAAATATTCACACCGTAATACAATTACGCAAACAGTCGACTGGCTTGATAACTATGATATTCCCTATTGGGACATCTGTTTTATGAACGACAAAGGTGCGGTAGGCGCTCATGTCTACATTGACGACGCTCCCGAAAACATAATCAACCTCCGCAAACAGGGATGCAAAACGATAGTTTTCGCCAATTCCACCAACCGCGAAATACCAGGTCCCCGGGCTAACGATTGGCTGGAAGTTGAACATCTTGTTATGGAAGCCCGCGAAGAATGGAGTACAGGCACTGTGGGATTGTTTGAAAGATAATTGCTTTTGGAAAACATTTTTGAAAGACATTATCTTAACAACCATTAATGCGAAATGGATTCATCCGTCCCTTGCGCTACGGCTATTAAAAGCTAATCTTGGTTCTCTTGAAGACAGGTGCGAAATTATTGAGTTTGCACTGCGCCAGCCGTTAAATGAAAAAATACAGATGCTCCTTGAAGCGAAACCGCGCATACTCGGTATTTCTGTCTCCATCTGGAACCATGCACAGACAATAGAGCTTCTTCAGGAACTGGAAAAATCATGGGCATCTGACCGCATACACCGTGTGAAACCGTTCGTTGTGCTTGGCGGTCCTGAGGTATCGTATCTGCCTTCTTACGCAGAAATATTTAAGTACGCTGATTATGTCATTCGCGGCGAAGGAGAAACATCTTTCAGGATATTATGTGAGAACATTTTGCATATTGAAAATCATTTGTTTCAGCCGGTGGCGCAGGATAATATTTTCAACAAGCAGGTTAACATTAATAAATTAAAATCCGCTTATCATTTATACACCGATGAGGATTTGTCAAAAAAACTGATATATGCAGAAGCAAGCAGAGGATGTGTGTTTCATTGTGAATTCTGCTCAAGTTCAATAGACAGCAGATTGCGCGAATTTCCATTGGAACCGTTTCTTGCGGAAATGGATCAGCTTATCCGGCGGGGCGTAAAAACTATAAAATTTCTGGATCGCTCTTTTAACACAAATATAAAAAGAGCTGTACAAATTATGGAATTCCTATTAAATCAAATAGAGCTGCAAACGTCTTCCGTGTCTCCATGTATGAACTCTTCTGCTAATATTTCTCCGTTTGCCGTTCACTTTGAAATGGCACCGTCCCTTTTCCCGCCAGAGCTGCGCGAAACACTTGCGCGTTTTCCGCAAGGTACATTGCGTCTTGAAATCGGTATTCAAAGCCTGAATCCTGATATTTGCGCGCTGACAGGGCGGGTTTCAAATCCCGAAAAAGAGCTTGAAGCGCTGCGCTTCCTTCGCAGTAAGACAAACGCGATTATACACGCCGATTTAATCGCAGGCCTGCCAGGAGAGGATATTGTATCCTTTGGCAACGGCTTTGACCGGCTCTGGAATGCGCTAAACTCTGCTTCGGATGATGTTCCGCAAAATGGTACAGGACAGCAGCGTTTTGAGATTCAGCCCGGTATCCTTAAATTGCTGCCGGGAACGCGGATTAGCCGTCATACTGAATTATTTGGTATGCGCTTTAATCCACAGCCCCCTTATGAAGTTACCGAAACATCATCCATTACTGCGTCAGATATCAACAGGTTGAAGAATTTTGCCCGTTTTTGGGAATTGATTGTTAACCGCCGCTTAATCAAATTACCTGGAAACAAAGCGGTCTTTAACAAGTTTATGGAAATGTCAGACTCTCTTTATGCCCATTTTGGCCGGAATTGGGGAATAGACAGGGCTGAACTGCAAACAAAATTAAATGAATTGAAGTTTTGAAAGGGGAGCGTCCGAAAAGTTAGAATTACTTTTTCGGACACCCCTTTTGGTTCCCTTCCTTAATGTGGACTTTCAGCTTATTTTTATTTATACTATACAGTAGGGAACTGGTATGAAAAAAAGCGCAGGTTTCTTTACTCTTTCTCTGCTTATTTTCAACTTTTTTGCATGTGATCTGGTAATTCCAGACGCTGTTCAGATAAAAGGGACGCCTGAAATTCGTTTTGGCGCTGATTTTGATATAGGAACTCTTTTAACGGAAACTATTGATTCACTTTTGAATGAATATACGAATGACAATGAGAATAATAATGAAAAGCTGAAGCTAATCAACTGCACTAATACTGAATTAAAAACCTTCATAATTTACAGCGAAGTACTGAATCAAAGTCTCGCTGGTTTATTAGACTCTCTTGCTCCTATCATAAATCATTTTGGTGAATATGAAACACCTTCTGATATTCCTTTAATTGACGATGGTCAAGTTGAACCAGTTAATATACCGTCTGTTGACCTTTCCAGTTTTTTTTATGGTTTTTCACTTACAGGCTATCAGGTAAATATGTATATGTCCGGTTCAGAAATTGTAGACATACTTACTGTGGATATGAATATTAACGGTTCTGTAATAACGCGTGAAGGGATTTACACAAGCGGGCTCGGCGGTTCTTTATATACATATGACGGCACCAGTTTTCCTGAAGGGTTACCGCTAGATATAATATTTGACGGAAGTGCGATGAGTATATCTCCTAAAGTGTACATAAAAGAAGGCAGTATAATTACCGCCTCAATGATTAAAAACCCGAAGGTTTTAATAGAATTTGCGATTTGGCTTCCCCTGATACTTAAAGCTAATGAAGATGAAACAATATTTGATTTCCCCGAGGACTTTTTCCCTGATACAGATTTATTCGGCAGAGATAATGCAGATGATGTTAACCCGATAGGAGAATATGTTGAAAGTCTGAGACTTGAAATTGTGCTGAGCGGGAGACGTCCTTTTTCAAACGCAATATTGATAGTTAGAAGCGCTCCTGAAGGTCTGCCGGAGGTTTATATTGAAACGCCTTTCAGCGGCAATGCATTAATTTTTGAGATTAATGAATCAAAGATGGAAGAAATAAACAATACCTTATTCATTCCGCAGATAAGCATGCGGTTTTACAAAGACGGGACAATATCAATCCCCAGGAATTTCAGAGCGACAGAGTTTGCGTTCAAGGCGAAAGTTAATTACAAAATGGAATTACAGGAGGAACCAAAATGAGAAGAATATCGTTGTTTTTGCTCTTTTGTTTTATGCTTGCCCCCTGTATCTTTGCGGATGATAATTACGGTATCCGCAGCCGTACATTCGAAATCGGTATAGCTAACTCAAGTATAGGTTTATCCAATGACCTGCTTTCTGTCAGTGATATTTTTCAGGAAACAGCGGTAATCGATATTGACGGCCTTAAAAAAGGTTTTAACATGAATCTGGATTTGGGCATTACCCCGCTTCACTTTTCATTTAACAGAGATAATAATTGGGGTTTCGGCTTTTCTGTCGGATTGAATCTTACGGGAATCATAGATCTTTCAGGAAGCATGATTACTTTTGGACAGGCTGTAAACGCAAAATCCGATGTCGGCGGAGGAGCGTTTATTAATGCTGAAATACCCATTTTCTTCCATATTTCGAGGTTTAAGGTAAAGGTAGGCCCTTCAGTGTTTTATCCTCTCCTGTTTGTTGAACCGGACATCTCATACACCAACAGGATAGTAACCGGAGGAACAGAGCTTGATCTTAGGTACAACATGCGCGTGTTTACTCCAGCGTCAATGGAAGACGGCAGTTTATCCGGTATTACAGCTGCACCTGGTATTGATTTAAATCTTGGTATAGAATTTCCGTTCTCTGACGCAATTGGCCTGTCAAGAAAGGTAAAGTTCCTTGACTTTAAGATAGGTCTTGATCTTTATAACCTTCCGTTGTTTCCCGCACAGTTGAATGACTATATGGAAGTGTTTGGACGGATTGGCAGCGATGATCCGATAAATATTTTAGGCGATGGATTGGGCGATCTTATGGATTACGTATCGGGCGGTACGGAATATGGAAGCCAGAATATCGGTGTTTTCAGACCCTTCAAACTGTTAACATGGGCTGATTGGCAGCCGTTCGGTCCGGCGTTCAGTTTAATTCCGACAGTAGGTTTTACATATAATCCCCTGTATAGCAGGCAGCTTTCATTGGAGTACGGCTTAAAAACCAGTCTTAACCTGGGAAATGTCTTTATTGCTACAGTTGGAGTCGGTTACTATGATCGCCTGTGGAAGAACAGCCTCGATTTGGCAATTAATATGAGGCTAATGGAAATAAATCTTGGATTTGATATGCGTTCCGCGGATTTTATCAAAAAATGGCAGGAGAGCGGCTTTGGCATGAATGTCGGTTTAAAGTTTGGCTGGTAATCCGGCCAATACACATTAATTTACCTCTACGGCCAAATCGGAACTGAAAGCTCCGATGAAAATGGGTTGGAACGCCTGAAATCAGGCAGCCAGTCGCTGCCTGTAACAAGCTCCTGGCAGAATCCGTCCTCTATGTCAAATTCCCTTAACCAGTATAAAACGGTTTCGTGTTCTTCTCTTGACAGGTATCTTTGCGGCATCGGCTTTTCGCCGGAATTGTCTATACGTCCAGGTATCGGAGTGTATTGTGTCATAAGCGAGAGCATTGCGGCACTTTTTGTATTATCCGCAAACCAGTGCAGTACAGAACGAGTGGAATCAAGGTAACCGGGAAGAACAAGGTGGCGGATTATAATCCTGCTCTTTATTCCTTGTGTTATATCAATCATTTTTTGAATTGCTGCAGTTGCAATATCAGGATAATCGGGCGCGTTAAAGAAAATACCCGCTATCTTGCTGTCCAGTGTTTTTAAATCGGGCAGAAAAATACTGATATAATCCCCAAGTAATTCCAGTGCCTGCGTATTTTCATACGCGGAACAGTTCCAGAGTATGGGAATATGTACACCGGATTTACGAGCAGCGGTAAATCCATCGATAAGGGCTGGTATCGCGTGGCTCCCGGTAACAATATTAATGTTTTCGGCACCCTTATCGCGCAGTTCTACGCAAATATCCGCGAATTCTTCAGAGGAAATCGTCTTTCCAATACCTGGCTTATCGTTGCCGCTCTGTGAAATCTGGTAATTCTGGCAGAATGAACAGCCGAGATTGCACCCGCTTACAAAAATTGCCCCTGATCCGCCTTTCCCTACAAGCGGCGGCTCCTCACCGCGGTGAATTACCGCCGCGGCAACCCTCAGCGCGGATGTTTCTTTACAATACCCAACATTACCGCCCAGACGGTCAGCTCCGCAGTTTCGCGGACACAAACGGCAGGATTTATATAGATTTTTCATCTTTATTGCTGCTTTTTACTCCAAATATATCACTTTATGATATCAATATATATCCGCCGCTCAATTTAACCTTTAAGGGTTGTTTTTTACTTTCCTGTATAATATATTAAAACAAGCTTTGTCTAATACCGCATTATATCCTGAAGTAATAATCTATATACACATTGTAATCCGAGTATATTTAAAGGCTGAGCTTGTTCAAAACCAGGCTGGTTTCGGGGATACATCTTGACTAAATCAGAAAATAAAATGATACTGGTATGTGACAAATGTTCATCATTTGTCACGTATAAAAATGGCTATTGAAATTATTGGAACCGGCAAGGCTGTGCCGCATAAAAAAGTCAGCAATGATGATTTGGCAGCCAGAATTGATACAAGCGATGAATGGATTAGATCCCATACGGGGATTGGGTATCGTTATATAGCTGACGAATCAGATGCCTGCAGCAATTTAGCCTGCGAAGCAGCGAAGAACGCGCTTGCAATGGCGGCAGGTTACTCTGGAGCAGATTCGACGCAAAGAGACAGAGCCGCGGTCGGCATTGCTGAAACAATCGATGTTATTATATTGGCCACTGTTACTGCGGATTATTACGGAACTCCCTCTACTGCATGTATTGTGCAGGACAGAATTGGAGCGCACGGCGCTGCCGCGATGGATATTAACGCAGCCTGTACAGGCTTTATTTACGGGCTTGAAACCGCCGCAGGTCTTTTGAATATCAGCCCTCATAGAAAACGAGCGCTGGTTATCGGTGCCGAAGTTTTAAGCAAGGTTATTAACTGGAACGACAGGGCAACCTGTGTTCTGTTCGGAGACGGCGCCGGAGCGGCTGTGATTGAAAAAACGGATGCGGATAAGACAGGCCTTTTGATGTCGCTGTTGTTTGCCGACGGCTCGGGCAATGAAAGCCTTGTTATGCGCAGGGGCGGTACTCGCAATCCGTTTAAAAAGGGCGAAGTTATTGACGCGGGTATTTGCATTGAGATGAACGGGCAGGAAGTTTACAACTTTGCAGTGAAAGCGATTACCTCTACTATTGATTCGCTTATGAAAGCTGGAAATATCAAAATTGATGATATTGACAGAATTGTTCCTCATCAGGCAAACGCGAGGATTGTTCAGGCCGCTTCAAAGAGGCTTGGCATTCCGCTTGAAAAGTTTTATCTGAATATCGAAGAATATGCCAACACTTCATCAGCGACAATTCCCATTGCGCTGGATGAAATGAACCGTTCCGGCTTTTTAAAGAAAGGAGATTTAATCCTGACTGTAGGTTTCGGCGGGGGCCTTACCTATGGCGGAAATATTATTTACTGGTAAAGGAGTTTGTCTTTTCGTTATGATATGTACGGAGAAAAGATATTGAAAAAAACCGCTTATTTGTTTCCGGGGCAGGGAGCGCAGTATTCCGGCATGGCAGCCGATTTGCTTGCCTCTGTCGCCGTTAAATCACTTTTTGATACTGCTTCCGGTGTTCTTGGAAAAGATATAAAAGAACTTCTTGAATCTGACGCCCAGACCCTGAAGCGTACAGATGTTTCGCAGCCTGCGATAACTGCCGCTAACCTCGCGGCAGCCGCGTTTCTCGGCGAGAGGGGTTACAGTCCTTCTGTCTGCGCCGGTTTCAGCCTTGGCGAATACGCTGCTCTTGTGTGCTCCGGAGTACTTAATATTTCTGACTGTTTTCATCTTGTTAAAGCTCGAGGCGAAATTATGCAGAAAACCGCTGACAACCTGCGCGAAGCTTCTCTTCAAAACAGCGGGGACGCTTCCTCAGCTCCCGGTATGGCCGCTGTTATCGGACTTGATCCAAAGCTGGCTGAAGATTTAATCGTGCAATGGAAGTCATCCAAAGACGCGTGCGAAGACATTAAAGATTTGTACGCCGCCAACATTAACTCGCCCAGACAGCTTGTGATAAGCGGAACCGCCTGCGCGCTTGAAGAGGCGCAATCCCGTTTTATAAAGGCAGGAGCAAGGCGTGTTATACTCCTGCAGGTAGCAGGCCCTTTTCATTCGCCCCTTATGGAAGAAGCGCGGATAGCATTTGTGCCTGTACTGGAAACTGTCAGTTTTAATGATCCTGTTATTCCTGTTTTTTCCAATGTTACGGGTATGAGGATTAAAAGCGGCGCAGAGGCAAAAGAACTTGCCGCTCTGCATATCACGCATCCTGTCCGCTGGGTTGATGAAGAAGAAGCTGTTGCGAAGAGCGGCATAGAAGCATGTTTTGAAGCAGGGCCCGGTAAAGTTCTGCAAGGTTTATGGAATGATTACAGAAACGATATACCAATTTATGCCGCGGGCACTGTCGGGGACATAGAAAGAATAATCAAGGAGTAATGCTATGAGATTAACCGGAAAGAAAGCGCTGGTTACAGGCGCGTTAAGGGGAATCGGAAAAACAATTGCCGATTTGTTCACGGCGGAAGGAGCGGAAGTATGGGGATTGGACTATAAAACCCCGGATGATCTGGCACAGAGAGTTGATGCCGTCGGCGGAAAACTTCACTGGGTGGAGCTTGATCTTGGCGAACTTGCTTCAATAGACGCGGCGATTGATACAGTAATAAAGGAATCAGGCGGTTTTGATATTGCTGTAAACAATGCCGGCATTACAAGGGACAATCTTTCTTTCAGGATGTCTGTGGAAGAGTGGCAGAAGGTAATTGATATAAATCTTTCCGCAGCATTTTTTGTTTCACGTGCAGTCGCAAGAGACATGATAAAAAAAAGAGCCGGTTCAATAATTAACATGGCAAGCGTTGTCGGGATTCACGGCAACGGAGGGCAAGCGAATTATTCAGCGAGTAAGGCAGGATTAATCGGCATTACAAAGAGCCTTGCCAATGAAGTTGCGAGCCGCGGCGTAAGAGTGAACGCGATTGCGCCAGGTTACATTGAATCGGATATGACAGCTGCGGTACCGGAAGAGGCAAGGAAAAAAATGATAGATTCCATTCCCTTAAAGCGTACCGGAAAGCAGGAAGATGTCGCAAAGGCGGTGCTGTTCTTTGCCTCTGACGATTCTTCCTATATTACCGGGCAGGTTCTTCCCGTTGACGGCGGAATGTATTTCTAGGAGCGGAGCATGAAAAAGAAAGTTGTAGTAACAGGAATGGGATTAATTTCCCCCATCGGCAGCAATGTTGAGGATTTCTGCTCCGCATTAAAAGCGGGAAAGAGCGGTATCAGTAAAATCACCGCGTTTGATACAACCGGTTTTGACGTGACAATCGCGGGGGAGGTTAAGAACTTTGATCCAGGCCTTTACATGGATAAAAAGGAAGCGCGCAAGATGGCGCGTTTTACTCAATTTGCCGTTGCTGCGGCATCCCAGGCGCTCAGCAGCGCGGGACTTATCGGCGAAGCTGACGCTGACGGAAAGAGGCCTGTAAAATGCAATCGGGAAAGAACAGGCGTTGTTATCGGCAACGGCATCGGCGGTTTTGAGGTTGTAAGCGAATCTCATAAAAAACTGTTTAGCGACGGCCCGAAACGTATGCTGCCGCTTACTGTTCCCATGATGATACCTAACGAAGCTGCAGGAAATATATCAATGATTTATTGCACAAAAGGCCCTGCTTACACCCAGGTAACAGCCTGCGCCGCCGGTACAGACGCTTTGGGCCAGGCGCTTGATTTAATACGCAGCGGAAGATGCGATGTAGTCATTGCAGGCGGCACGGAAGCTGTGATTATTCCGTTTTCAATCGGCGGCTTTCAAATGTTAAAGGCTTTATCAGTCAAGCGCTGCGGCGAACCGGAAAAAGCTTCCAGGCCATTTGACGCAGACCGCGATGGTTTTGTAATGGGAGAAGGCTCAGGCATTTTAGTCCTTGAAAGCGAAGATCACGCAAAAGCGCGCGGTGCGGAAATATACGCGCAACTCGCAGGATACGGCGCATCGGCTGACGCGTATCATATAACATCGCCTGATCCGAGCGGTAATGGCGGAGCTGCCGCAATTAAAAACGCGCTCGCTGACGCCGAACTTAAACCGGAAGACATTCAATATTACAACGCGCACGGTACATCAACAGAGATTAACGACCCAACAGAAACTGCAATGATTAAAATAGCATTCGGCGATCATGCCTACAAAATGAAAATATCAAGCACAAAAAGCATGCACGGCCACTGTATTGCAGGCAGCGGAGGCATCGAAGCAATCGCATGTATTCTGGCGATTCGCGGCGGTTTTTATCCGCCGACCATCAACCTTGATAGCCCTGATCCTGAATGTGATCTGGACTATGTAGCGAATAAAGCGCAGTTCGGCGAAATCAGGGCTGCAGCGTCGGGCTCGCTTGGTTTCGGAGGCCACAACGGAGTTGTAATTTTCAAAAAATATGAATGAGGAGCTGGAAATGAAAAACGAAATAGAGAGTTTATTACCGCACAGGGAACCATTTTTGTTTGTTGATGAAATTGTTGAGGCAAACAATGAAAAAATCATTGCAAAGAAAGTATTTAATGAGAACGAGTATTTTTTTAAGGGACATTTCCCCGAATACCCTGTAGTACCAGGTGTTATTCTTGTTGAAACAATGGCTCAGTCGGGCGGAGCGGCCTTGCGTAAACTCGGTGTTCTGAGTGCGGACGCCTTGTTCTTTTTCGCGACAGTAGACAAGGTAAAGTTCCGCCGTCAGGTTCGCCCCGGAGAGGAAGTCCGCAGCGAGATTGAGAATCTGCGCGTGTCCGCGAAGATGATAAAGCAGCGTGGAAAAGCCTACGTCGGCGAGGAGCTTGCCGCCGAAGCCGAGTGGATGTGTTTAGTAGGGAATAAATGAATTTTATTTTTTACCATGAACGACACGAACTTGTTGTATGATATCTTTTTCTTAGGTATAAGAAGACTATGATAGCTAGCATATATTTCTTGTGGTTTAAGTTAAGATAATTAATTAAGGGTTAGTGTGGTTCGTGGTTAATTATAAGGAGATATTTTATGGGCATTAAGCCAATGGTACGCAACAACATTTGCCTGAACGCCAATTCTGACGGATGCGCGGAAAATGTGCAAAAGCAGATTGAGTACGCCAGGAATAAATTGAATAAAGCGGATAACACGCAGCTAAGGCAGCGTGCGCCCAAGATTGCTCTTGTTGTCGGCTGTTCTGCCGGTTACGGCCTTGCAAGCAGAATTTGCGCAGGTTTCGGGTACGGAGCCGCGACTGTCGGGTTGTCTTTTGAAAATGAGCCGTCTGAAAAACGGACAGGTACGCCTGGTTTCTATAACAACAGAGCGTTTGATGAACAGACGGCAAAAGACGGAATTGTTTCAATTACTTTAAACGGGGACGCCTATTCAGACGAAATGAAATTTAAAACCGCCGAGGCTGTCAGACAGGCTGCCGAAAAAGCCGGTGTTCCGGCTAAAATAGACTTATTTATCTATTCTCTTGCATCCCCTGTCAGGACAGACCCCAAAACAGGCGTTATGTACAAATCGGTGATAAAACCTATAGGCGGCTCTTTTAAAGGCAGAACATTGAACATTATGGACGGCACATTCGCAGCAGCAGAAATTGAAGGCGCAAGCGGAGAAGAGATATCCAATACAATAAAAGTAATGGGAGGCGAAGACTGGCAGCTGTGGATGGACGCGCTGGATAATGAAAAGTTTCTTTATGAGCAAACACGCGCTGCCGCATATACATACATCGGGCCTGAGTCTTCATGGGCGATATATAAAAACGGGACAATCGGCAAAGCAAAGGAAGACCTTGAACGCGCCTGCCGCGAAATTAACAGCAAGTACAGTAAAAAAATATACGGCGCATGGGTTTCCGTAAACAAGGCTCTTGTTACGCGATCAAGCGCGGTAATTCCGACCATCGCCCTTTATGTCACATGTCTTTTTAAAGTAATGAAGGAAATGAATCTGCACGAAGGCTGCATTGAACAAATTGTCCGTTTATACAGCGAACGCCTTTACACAGCAGACGGTATTGTACCGACAGACAGCGAAAACCGCATACGCATTGACGACTGGGAAATGCGGGATGATGTTCAAAAGGCAGTTGAAAAAAGAATGAAAAATGTAACGCAGGAAAATATCTTTGCCGAAACCGATATCGCAGGGTTCAAGCATGATTTCCTGGAAGCGCACGGTTTTAGCCTTGAGGATGCATGACTTGTCTTTCAGCCAGTTGTTTGGGCTTATATCCAAACAAGTTGTCTCACAGGTTAACTGGCCGTAACTTTAATAACAAGGGAAATTGATTACTATAATGACAAAAAACAAAGAGGTAGTTTATGGATGACAAGTTTTTTTTATCGATTGTTGACAAGTTTAATTCTTCCGCCGTCGCGGAGCTTGATTTTAGTGACGGGAATACCCGCCTTTTGCTGCGGAAAGAAAGCGCGTTTAAACGTGAAGGCGCTGACACTGCCGCATCCTGCGCAGAATTGCCGTCTGCAATGCAGCAGGATCATTCCGTTCACCTTGGAATATCCGCGCACACAGCTTCAGCTGTGAACGCTGCAGGAGAAAAGATAACAAGCCCGATAGTAGCAACCTTTTATTCGTCCCCGGGTCCTGACGCTCCGCCGTTTGTAAAAACCGGAACCCAAATAAAGGCAGGGCAGACTCTCTGTATTCTGGAAGCGATGAAAATGATGAACCACCTTGAAGCAGAATACGATTGCGAAATAATTGAAGTGCACGCTTCGAGCGGAGAGCTTGTAGAATACGGCCAGGAACTTTTTACCGTTAAAAGGAATTAGGGTGTCTTCCAAAAACAAACCGAATGAAAAAGTCAAAAGAATCCTTGTCGCCAACCGCGGGGAAATCGCGGTGCGCGTTATTAGATGCTGCCGTGAAATGGGAATAGAAACGGTGGCCGTTTATTCAGAAGCGGACAGGGATAATCTTCATGTAAGGCTTGCGGACAAGGCCGTTTGTATCGGTCCTGCTCCCTCTTCGCAGAGTTATTTAAAAATGGAAAGCATTGTCATGGCGGCAATGCATACAAACTGCGAAGCGGTTCATCCAGGCGTGGGATTTCTTTCGGAGAACGCTTCCTTTGCACGTCTTGTCCGCGATAACGGACTAATTTTTATCGGCCCCGATCCTGACGTAATTGCGCTGTTGGGCGACAAGGTTAAAGCCAGGGAAACCGCTCAGCGTTTCGGGCTTCCTGTAACGCCTGGAACCGGCGCTGTAGGTGAAAACGGCAAAGGCGCTGCCTGCAGCGCGGAAAAAGCAATAGAAGAAGCAAATAAGCTGGGCTTTCCTGTAATCATAAAAGCCGCGGCAGGCGGCGGAGGCAAGGGAATGAGAATCGTCCGAAAGAGCGAAGACCTTGCCGAGAATATAAACCTTGCAGGCAGGGAAGCGCAGTCAAACTTCGCGGACGGAACTGTCTTTATGGAAAAATATCTTGAAAATCCCAGGCATGTGGAACTGCAGGTTCTTGCTGACGGAAACGGAAGCGTAGCGATCCTTGGGGAGCGCGACTGTACCGTGCAGAAAAACCACCAAAAATTAATCGAAGAGAGCCCTTCGCCGGGCGTTACTGATAAAATGCGCAAGGCAATGGCAGCAGGCGCGGTTCCAATGTTTAAGGAACTGAAATACAGGGGAGCGGGAACAATCGAGTTTCTTGTTGAAGGGGAATCATTTTACTTTATGGAAGTAAACGCTCGAGTGCAGGTGGAGCATCCCGTAAGCGAGTTTACCGCGGGCATCGATATAATCAGGGAGCAGATTCTCGCCTGTACAGAAGGACGCATGGAAATCAATCCCGATAAAATACATCTTGACGGCTGGTCAATTGAATGCCGGATAAACGCGCTCACACCCGGAAAAATTACACGCCTTGAAATACCGGGCGGCCCAGGCGTGCGTTTTGACTCATTCATTTATAACGGCTGCTCTGTTTCCCCCCATTATGATTCAATGATCGCTAAACTAATCGTATACGACATTGACAGAAAACACGCTGTCTCAAGAATGAACAGGGCCCTGCGCGAACTGGTTATCGAAGGAATTAAAACAAATATAGATACGCAGAAGCGCGTTATCAATCACCCTGTTTTTAACAGCGGTGTTTTCACAACAGCGTGGTATTCGGATTTTGAAAAGGAAACTGATAATGGCAGATAATGAGGAAAACAAGACATGCCCGAAGTGCGGCATACCCTATAATGAAAAGGAAGTAGCCGCCGCCTTAAACACATGCCCCGGATGCGGAACACATTACAGAATGGAGCCGCTTGAGCGTATCTCCTACCTTGCGGACGAAGGGAGTTTCAAGGAATTTTCAGCTAACCTGAGTTCCTTAAACCCTATTGATTTATCCGGTTATGAAGAAAAGCTGTCCGTGGCGGAAGCGAAGGCGCGCATGAAAGACGCGGTGATAACGGGGACATGCACAATAGAGGGGAGGCCGGTAATTCTGGGGATAATGTCCTTCAACTTTATGGGCGGCTCCATGGGATCTGTAGTCGGCGAGAAGGTAAGCCGCGCCATGCTCAAAGGCGCGAAAGAAAAAACACCCGTGCTTATTTACACTACATCCGGGGGAGCGAGAATGCAGGAAGGGATCTTCTCCCTTTTGCAGATGGCAAAGACATCAAGCGCGGCAGCGGAGCTCGCGAACGCCGGAGTGCCGTATTTTATAGTTTTATGCGATCCTACGACAGGCGGGGTTACAGCATCCTTCGCTATGCTGGCGGACATAATAATGGCGGAGCCCGGCGCGCTTATAGGTTTCGCCGGCCCGCGCGTCATTGAAGGTACAATCAGGCAGAGCCTTCCTGAAGGATTCCAGAGGGCGGAGTTCCAGCTTGAGAAAGGTTTTGTCGATTTGATTGCAGCGCGCAAAGATCAGAGGAAAACAATCTGCGCGCTTATAGACCTTCACAGAAGGAGCAGGCCGTGAACAAACAAAGCATGAATGACATCAAAGCGAAAATATCGGAATTAAAGAAACTTATTAACGACTGCGGCATTGAAGCAGCAGAAGAGTTTACCGTACTGGAAGATAAAATCCGCGTTGAGCTGAAAACAGAATCCGCGTGGAAGCAGGTTGAGCTCGCGCGCCATCCCGAAAGGCCCTACGCCATGGATTACATCACCCGGATCTTTGACAGCTTTATCGAGCTTCACGGCGACCGCGCCTACGGGGACGATCCCGCCGTTATCGGAGGGATCGCTTTTCTTGACTCAAGGCCTGTGACCATTCTCGCCCATCAGAAAGGGCGCACGCTGAAAGAAAACGTCAGGCGCAACCACGGAATGGCCAATCCCGAAGGCTACAGAAAAGCCCTGCGCCTGGCCAAAGAAGCCGAGAAGTTTCACAGACCCGTAATCACCCTGATCGATACAGCGGGCGCGTACCCCGGGCTTGAAGCCGAAGAGCGCGGCATAGGAGAAGCCATCGCGCGCAATCTCCGCGATTTCTCCCAGCTTCTGACCCCCGTTATCTGCATAATAATCGGTGAAGGCGGCTCCGGCGGAGCGCTGGGCCTCGGCGTGGGCGACAAAGTCTACATGATGGAAAACGCCATCTACTCCGTAATCAGCCCCGAAGGATGCGCCTCCATACTTTTGCGGGACGCTTCCAGAGCAAAGGACGCCGCGGCAATGCTGCGCATAACATCAAAAGATCTCCTGGACTTTAAAGTGATAAACGGAATCATCCCCGAGCCGCCGGGCGGCGCGCATACCGACCCCGACAGCACCGCGCGGACAATAAAGGAAATCCTCGTTAAAGACCTCAGCGACATCTGCGGCAGAAACCCCGAAGTCCTTGTGCGCTACAGAAACCAAAAAATCCGCAAAATCGGCCACTGGAACGAAACAGAAACAGACGCGTAATCCTTAAGCGGAACCATTAACAAAGAAAAAACTCCCCATAGTTCACAGAGAAACACGCATGTAGTGTCAGGAACCTTTTTTGACATAAAGGCGGCAGCTTTCGTTGTAAAGGCGCGTACTTACGCAATGACATTATGCACTTTCGTAAGAAAGGCAGATATTTTCGCAATGATAATATACGCTTTCGTAAGAAAGACGCGTATTTACGGAATGACAATTCATGTTTACTGAATGACAATACGTACTTACGCAATGACATTATGCGCTTTCGTAAGAAAAGCGCATATTTACTGAATGACAATTCATGCTTGCGCAATGATAATATGCGCTTTCATAAGAAAGGCGCGTATTTACGCAATGACAGTATGTATTTACGCAATGACAATTCATACTTGCGCAATGACAATATTCACTTTCATAAGAAAGACGCGTATTTACTGAATGACAATACGTACTTACGCAATGACATTATGCGCTTTCATAACAAAGGTGCATATTTACGCAATGACAAAATGCACTTACGCAATGACATTAAATACTTACGGAATGACAAAATGCGCTTTCGTAAGAAAGACGCATATTTACGCAATGACAATACGTACTTACGCAATGACATTAAATACTTTCGCAATGACATTATGCGCTTTCATAACAAAGGTGCATATTTACGCAATGACAATATGCACTTTCATAAGAAAGGCGCGTATTTACTGAATGACAATTCATGCTTACGCAATGACATTATGCGCTTTCGTAAGAAAAGCGCATATTTACTGAATGACAATTCATGCTTACGCAATGATAATATACGCTTTCATAAGAAAGGTGCACATTTACGTAATGACAATATGCGCTTTCGTAAGAAAGACGCGTATTTACGAAATGACAGTATGTATTTACGCAATGATAGTGTATACTTTCATTGTGAAGGCTAAAGCTTTCGTGTCAGAAGCTATAGCTTTCGGATCAGAGGCTATAGCTTTCGGATCAAAGGCTAAAGCTTTCGGGTCAGAAGCTATAGCTTTCAGAGTAAAGGCTAAAGCTTTCGGGTCAGAAGCTATAGCTTTCAGAGTAAAGGCTAAAGCTTTCGGGTCAGAAGCTATAGCTTTCGGTCAAAAGCTAAAGCTTTCATGTCAGAAGCTATAGCCTCCGTGTCAGAAGCTATAGCCTCCGTATCAAAAGCTATAGCCTCCGGTACAGAAGCTATAGCCTCCGTATCAAAAGCTATAGCCTCCGTGTCAGAAGCTATAGCCTCCGTGTCAGAAGCTATAGCCTCCGGTACAGAAGCTGTAGCTTCCGCAGCGGATTTTTTAGCTTTTGGGTGAAAAGATATAAAATTTACGGCAAAAGCGCCGAAATTAAACAAACAGGAGGTAATTATGAGTACAGACTGGCTTCCGTCTTCACGGGCAGAGCAGCTTACGATGGCTAATATCTGGGTAAACGCGCTGTTAAACAACGCCACAAGGTGGGGCGTACCTGCCGCAGCGGCAACAAAGCTCACGCAGCTTTTCACCGAAGCTAAAGAAAACCTTGAGCTGGCCAAAATCACCGAACGCAGCCCCGTCTCCAACCAGATGGTGCGCACCGCCTTCGGAGAATTAACAGATCATATGAGGGATTTACGCCGCCGCCACTTTTTTATACCCCCATTGACCGAAGCCGAATGGGTTTCCCTCAGCATGCGCCTTCCCGACAACACCCCCACGCATATCGGGCCTCCGACAAGCGTTGTTACCGCCAAAATCACCTATCCGCACAAAAACGCCTTGTCTCTTTACGTCATCCCTGTAGAAGGCCACCGCTATGACGAGCGCGCTGACTGGGGTTTCCGCATATACTTCGGAGTTCTCCCGCCGAGCATGAACGGCATCGCCGAAGAAATGATGATTGAGCGCCAATACCTGCGCCGCCTTCCGATAAACCCCGAAGAATTGACGGCCAGCCACTTCACCCGCCGTAAACGCGATTTAATCGAGTTTCCCTACGACAACTCAGGCAAGCAATGCTTCATCTGCATCCGCTACGAAAACAGTAAGGGCGATAAAGGCCCGTGGGGCCCGATGGTTAATTCCTTTATTCCGTAAGACTTACTCGTCTGCAGCAGGCGGAGGGTTATAGGCTGTCAAAACATTTGCAAAGAGTCCGCCTTCAGCCTGCTCCCTGCGGATTATCTTTCTTGCTTTACTGAAAGCTGAAAGAAACCGTCCTTCTTTTATAATAAAAGGGAGGAGCCTTACATTCAGACGGTAATTAGGGTAAAGCGTTCCGTCCAAATTCCTTAAAGCGCCGACATTCTTCGACAAAACCCTCTTGACATTCTTTCACAAAACAGATAATAATACAAACAGTGAGAAATACCTGCCGTTACACGAAACCCGAACCCAGTGTTTTATCACATAACTCTTTTTCGTTAAAGTTTACCCCCCCCCCCCCC